>CAZIYN010000184.1:0-4992 GCA_964543495.1 uncultured Dehalococcoidales bacterium
GTGTCCAGGTGTGCGTTATGGACATACTGATGCCGAATCCCGAAAAGGAAAAACCGCCGATTGTACTCTACCCGGACGAGTGCTATTTTGACGGACTGTGCATGCAGCACTGCCCTCTGAGAGATAAAGGCGCGATAAAAATAAACCACCCCCTGAACCAGCGGGTCCGGTGGAAGAGGAAAGAAACAGGAGAGCATTTCCGGCTAGGTATGCCCGACCCGCCGCCACCGAATGAAAAACCGCCGGTCAGCGGCTGGGATGCCAGGGCATAAACATCGGTGTTGAATATTCTCTTCCACAAGATATAATTATCTTATGGAGCCTCTGATATTTACACTGGTTATCGCTTTCATCGGGGTAGTTTTTCTGCCTCCTCTGGCAGCGAAAATCCGGGTGCCGGTTATAGCGCTCGAACTGATTTTCGGTATCCTCATCGGTCGTTCTCTATTGAACGCCGTTCCTGACCATGCCGTAATCGACTTTTTCTCCTCTTTCGGTCTGGTTTACCTGATGTTTCTTGCCGGACTCGAGACGGACATCGGCAGGATACGCTGGGTATTAGTGAAAAAAGTACTGCTAATCGCAGCTCTTTCTGTGTTCATCCCGTTTCTGTGCGGTATTGCTCTGTCTTTCTGGGTGAAAATGAATCCGTACCTTCTGGGCACCATTCTGTCTACGACATCGCTGGGGCTGGTACTCCCTGTACTGAATAACATCAAACTTTCCCAAAGACTGAAACAGGTTCTGCTGGTCTCGGTTGTAATCGTGGATATCCTGAGCATGTTCATTCTGGCATTCGTCCTGGCGGTTGCCGAGGGGACAATGGAAGTACGATATATTTACTCGATAATTACCATACTCGTCCTCTTTGTAGTCCCGTTTGTGCTTAACAAACTTAAACTCCGGCGTAAAATAACCAGAAAGCTGTTTAAAAAAGAGTATACGGAGATGGAAATGAGGCTGGCTTTCGCTCTGATATTCCTGCTCGGAGCGATATCGCTCGACCTCGGATTCCACACAATAATAGGCGCATATATTGCCGGACTGCTGATTGCCGAGATGCTGCCCCGCGCATTTTTGCAGCAAGAGAGGCTCCAGAGCTTCGGTTACAGTTTCTTTATACCGCTTTTCTTTATTTTCACGGGAGCAAAAGTAGACCTGATTCCCGTCTTCTCAAATATGAACAATCTGCTGGTTATGCTAGTAATAATTGCCGTCGGGATTCTTTCCAAGGTTCTGGGAGTTACTATCGCCGGCAGATCAAGTGGACTGAAGATGAAACAGGGCTTGGCTTTCGGACTTTTTCATACCGCCAGACTCAGCCTGATACTCGCTGCGACTGATATATCATTTAAGCTGGGGCTGATTGATAACGACCTCTTCGCCAGCTTTGTTATGCTGGCGCTTATCTCCGCTATCATGGCGCCGATTCTCGGCAAATATGTATTATCGAAGTGAGACAGCTGACGGGTTAAAAAACGTCAACTGTCTTTTAACAATTCCGCCACATCAGAGATATTTAATTCCAGCATTTTCACGCTCGCCAGTATTCTATCGGCATTCCGGTCTACGGCCTGTATGCCGCCGGACATAGCTTTCAACTCGTCAGTATTTTGCCTGATAGCGGCTATCCTCTTAGCCATTCCTTCTATATCTATGCTTGTATCAGCCATCGTAACTCTTCTCCTTCTTCAGCGGGTCTATTACGCTGGCTATTACCCGGTTCTTTACCGGCTAACAACCAGCTGGCAAGGTTCTATTTTTTACAAATGTTACCTTTCAATACATTATCTGTCATTAGTAAATCATACTCAATACGAACAAAAATAGCAAAAATTGCCGATTGACACTCGCATGGTGTTTTGCTACGATTTTGTAACTGGATTATGTAATAAAATTATAATGAAGGCATATTTCGACCTGGTATATAGTTATATCTATGATTTCACCACATCCGGTAATTCCGCCTACCGGAAGCAACAAGAAAACTGCATTGATAAACTTGAATTAGTCGATGGTGATAAATTACTTTGCATCGGAGTCGGTACCGGTAACGAGCTTAAACGTATCCTGAACGAAAATCAAAAAGTTAAAATCGCAGCAGTCGACCAGTCGATTACCGCCCTGAATAAAGCCGGCGTAAAAACAGGGCGCTATTCTGAAAATATTGAACTACATTTAATGGACGCCCGCAGCCTGAAATTCGAGGATGCAAGCTTTAACAAGGTGCTGTGTATTCACGTTATGGAATTTATAAAAGAGAGCCAGCAGGCAACAGAAGAAATTGTCAGAGTGCTGAAAAAGGGAGGTCGTTTCGTTATTACGTACCCGGCATATATGGAAGGCCCCGCGCTGGGGATGAACCTGCTGAGGGCCAATCTGCAGACTGAAGTTAATTCCTTTTCGGACCGTATCAGCCTTATTTCGAAATCTGTTGCCAGGATAATAGTTGGGCTGTTATATATCCCGCTCCTCTTCAGAAAAAAGAGAAAACCCTATTCAAGAAACGAGCTGGAGCAAATGTTCGAAAAAGTGACAGCTGGCAATTTGATAATCGAGGAAGATACGACTTACCAGGACTATATCGTTTACGGAAATACAATTTCTCCGGAGGCAGTAGATGCTTGAAGAAGATAAATATTTTAAAACCCTATCGGAACCTGAAATCTGGAACAGGTACTGCGGATTCTTCGACCTATCAATCGAGGAGTTTATGGATATACAGAAAAAACTCCTTACCGAAGAAATCGAACTTGTAGCGGACAGTATCCTTGGAAAGAAGATAATGGGTGATGAAAAGCCGAAAAGTATCGATGAATTCCGGGAAATAGTACCGCTTACCACTTATGACGACTACGAACCATATCTGAGCGAGAAACAAGAAGAAGCTCTCGCCGTAAAACCATATCTCTGGTGTCATTCCTCCGGTCAGGGAGGCCGTTTTAAGTGGGTGCCACACAGTCGTGAAGCTATCGAAAAGGCGGTACGCAGTTACCTTGCCGGAGCTATTCTTGGCTCGTGCAGGAAGAAGGGCGAGGTCAGGGTGGCACCCGGGCTTCGCATATTTGCTGTTCTCGCACCGCCCCCATATTCTTCTGGAGAAAATTTCCGCGCTCTTACCCAGCGTTTTACCACCCGTATGATGCCGCCCCTGGAACCAGCCGAAGACGAAACCTTCCAGGAAAGAATTCAGCAGGGATTCAAGACCGCCCTTCGTGATGGTATGGACTACATAGGTTCACTCGCTAGCGTTCTTGTAAGGCTGGGTGAGGCCTTTACGGAACAGCCTGGTGGGATGAAGCTTTCCAGATCGTTGATGCATCCGGCGATATTGTCCCGTCTGCTCCGTGCCTTTATCCGTGCCAAACTGGCAAACAGACCGATGTTGCCTAAAGATATCTGGCAGCCTAAAGGGATACTGGTCAGTGGAGTAGATGCTTCTATTTATAATGCCAGCGCCGCCTATTACTGGGGAGTAGAGCCTCTCGAACTCTATGGTGGCAGCGAAGGACTGTCATATGCTTTACAGTGCTGGAATAGAAAAGGAATGACCCTTCATCCAGATAGCGTATTCTGGGAATTCTTGCCCTACGAAAACGAACAGGAATCAGGAGACGGAAAGACTCTGCTCTTTGATGAACTCGAAGAAGGCAAGACATATGAAGTTATTATGACACAGTTCCACGGAATGCCTCTTCTCAGATACAGACTGAACGATATAATAAAGATTACCTGTATGAAAGATGAAGAGGCCGGCATCAATTTACCACAGATAGCGTTTCATCGCCGGGTTGGCGAGGTCATCAACCTTGGCGGGCTGGTATGGCTCGACGAAAAAACAATCTGGCAGGCCTGCTACAACACCGGGATCGGTTTTACCGAGTGGACCGCCTGTAAAGAATATGAGGATGACAAAACCTATCTCCGACTTTATCTCGAACTTAAAGAGGAGCACGATGTAAAAGAAATGGAAAAGCTGATCGATGAACAGCTTAATTCAATTGATACTAATTACTGGGAGCTTCATGAAACGCTCAATTTGAACCCTGTACGGGTTACTTTACTCTCATCCGGAACATTCCAGCGTTATACTGAAGAAAAGACAGAACAGGGCGCTGACCTGGCCCATCTTAAACCTGCACACGTAAACCCACCCGAAAGCGAGGTTCAGCGTCTCCTCTATTTTAATGAAATAAAAGAGGTGTAAATATCGACACGCTTTCTGGAGTATCATACCTAGCTCCACCGTTATTAGGCGCAGCTTTTACAATTGTCCTCCTTATAATAGCTGTAATATGGTCGCGGCGTGACTTGACCACTCTTCTTTTCAGTCTGTTCCTTGCCGGAATGGCTCTCTGCAACTTTTTTATCTTTGCTATGCGGATGAGTCCTACTATCGAGCAGGCGTTAATCTGGGAAAGAGCATCGGTTATTCCGGCTGTAGCTGAATTCATCTTTTTTTACCACTTCACCATAGTTTATACCAGAGCCAAGCCCAGGAAATCTTTTTTATATGCCGCCTATCTGTTCCTGCTATTCGCCATTATAATAGCCCCGACTAGCCTGGTAATTTCAAGCATGGAAACAATCGAATACGGATATGCCCCGGTGATAAATCCCTTCGGTTACCTCTGGTTTGCCGCCGGACCGCTCCTGATAATAGGCGGTGCATACAATCTGATTCGAGCTTATAGAACCTCATATGTCCCCGAGGAGAGGAGGAGACTTTTAATCCTTTCAGTCTCCGTAATATTCCCGATTACAGGCATGCTCATTGATGGTTTTACCAGGCTACCGCCGATGTCTGTATGGGGCAACCTGATATTTGCTGTATTATGCACGGTAGCAATAATAAGATATCACCTGCTCGATATTCAGCTTTTTATCCGTAAAAGCCTTGCTTACCTGTTAACAAGCACACTTGTAGCCATTCCGTATGTCACCATAGTGCTTATGTTCAACTATATATTTGGTGCCGGGAATATCCCCATT
>CAZIYN010000185.1:0-4989 GCA_964543495.1 uncultured Dehalococcoidales bacterium
AGATTTGTCGTCTCGAAACAGACACCGATATCTCCCTGCACTCTGTCAACGTTCCGGGCGACATCCATTCCCAGCAGTGTTGCTTTACCGCTCTTCGGTCTGAGCTGCCCGGTAAGCATTTTTACGGTGGTCGTCTTACCGGCGCCGTTAGGACCAAGAAAACCGAGGATTTCACCCTCGGCTACATTGAAACTGATATGGTCTACGGCAAGGAAGTCACCGTATGAATAGGTCAGGTCTTCAGCGATAATTGAATCTCCCGACATAATCGCTCCTTTCAAGTATAAGATAACAGTTTATTATCCTTTGCTTGATATGAATAATAAAATAAAAACTTGACATTGTCAATACTTTTTTTATATAATTTATTAAAACATTTCAAAAATATTAAATGTTGACCGGGTAATAGATAATGAACGGATTCGAACGCAGGAAAGAGCAGAAGAAAGAGAAAGTCAGGAGGGCAGCGCTTGAGCTCTTCGGAACTTACGGTTTCAAGAAAGTAAGCGTTAACGATATCGCCAACAAGGCGGGAGTCTCTCCAGTTACGATATACAACCATTTTCACAGCAAGGACGACCTTATTCGGGATGTGGTGAAAACGCAGTTCGATAATATGCTTAAGAAGTACCATGAAATAATATACGGAGAAGGCGCTTTCCCCGAGAAACTCGGGGCTATAGTATTCGATAAATCGAAAATAGCCGGTCAGTTCCACGGCGAACTTGCCCAGACGCTTTTCCAGGATGAGCCGGAAATGCAGCAGTACGTGGAGTCTATGTGGCAGGGCGATGTCGTGGCGATGACGCTGGAGCTGCTGGAGCAGGGGAGACAGGAAGGTTATGTGAATGCGCAGATTTCGCAGGAAATTCTGATGATGTATCTAAAAGTAGTAAGTGACGGATTTGCCGCTAACCCTGAGTTGATTGCTGCAACAGCGCAGAATCCCGAGAGCGTTCGTGAACTCAATCAGATTCTCCTGTACGGAATGCTGGGCAGTAAAGAACCGCTGGAACCGATTTAGAAAGAAGAAACAGGCTGGAAAAACCAGCCTGTTTGTGTTACGGAGATAATACCTGTTTTTCTATGCCTGCTGCATCTTAATCTTGTTGTAGCAATCACTGCAGTATACTGGTCTGTCTTCGCGGGGTTCAAAGGGTACTTCGGTATCCTGACCGCACTGGGCACATACAACTGGGTACATCTGCCGCGGAGCCCTGTAACCGTATCCGTCTTCGCCATAGCGTTGGGATTTTCTGGCTCTACGACATTCCGGACAGCGTTTCGGCTCGTTCTGGAAGCCACGTGAAGCATAGAATTCTTGCTCTCCAGCCGTGAAGGTGAACTCTCGTCCACAGTCCTGGCACTGGAGTTGCTTGTCCTCAAAGCTCATTGGATGACCTCCTCTCTTCTGTATTGGTTAGAGTTCCGGCCATCCAATACGTATATGACTGTATAAAACTTGAATGAGTATTTGACAACCTGTTCCAAACCTGCGCACATTATACACTTAACATTTTTAATATGCAAGTGTGGGCATTTGATTCCAGCCTGCAGCAGTGCTTTCGGTGAATGCTGGCAGTGATTGGATGATGATTTATAATCGTTGTTCGCTCAAATTTACGGCTGTTTTTATTGCCTCTATCATACTCCGGGCATCGGCAATGCCTTTTCCGGCGATATCGAAAGCGGTGCCGTGGTCGACAGATGTCCGAATAAACGGCAGTCCCAGTGTTACCGCCACGCTATTTTCAAACCCGTGTACTTTAATTGCGATATGCCCCTGGTCGTGATACATCGCCAGGACGGCGTCGAATTCCCCGTTGATGGCGCGATGGAATATGGAATCGGCTGGGAAAGGACCGCTGGCGTCTATTCCGAGAGACCGGGCATCCTCTACCGCCGGCATTATCTGTGCAGTTTCCTCATCTCCGAAGAGCCCTCCGTCACTTCCATGAGGATTGAGGGCGGCAACTCCCAGGCTGGGGTGCTCGAATCCCCACTTTTTAAATGAGCTATCGGTTAGTTTCAGCTTACTCAGGATTCTGTCTCTGGTGACCATTTCGCAGGCTTCTTTCAGGGAATAGTGGTCAGTCAGATGGACTACCCTTAATTTCCCGGTGACAAGCATTGCGGCATATTCGGCGGTGGAGGTGATTCGGGTAAGGAATTTCATATGGCCGGTATCCTGATAGCCTGCCGCTATTACCGCTTCTTTGTTAATCGGGGCGGTAGCCATTGCGCTGACTTCCTTTTCGAGGGCAAGGTGTGCCGCCTTTTCGATATATTCCATGGCAGCCTTTCCGCAGGCTGCCGATACCTGACCGGCGGTAATTTCCTCGGCATCCAGGTTTTTCATATCGAGCAGGTCGATTACGCCGTATTCGCTCCGGGCACCGGGTGCCGCTTCACAGGAGCGGAGTTTCAGCGTACTGCCTGCAAGTTTAATCGCCTGCTGCAGTATTCCGCCATCACCGACCACCAGGGGATGGCAGATGTCGTATATCTGCCTGTCATCCAGAGCCTTGACGATAATTTCAGGTCCGATGCCGGCGGCATCGCCCATAGTGATAGAGATTACCGGTTTCACCATTCATGCCTTCCTTTTCCGTACTAGAAAGAATCGCGGTAAATCTGGGCTATTGCTGCAGCGTCCAGATTTCCCGGGTACTGGTCGATACCACCGGGGGAAGTCAGTAAAACGTTTTCAGCTATATCATCGGCACGCTCGATTTTACAACCCAGGTCTCCCAGTCTGATTCTTATCCCCACCTCTTCAAGCCATTCTTCAAAAGCCTTGATACCGTCTTTTTTACCGAAGACGTTTTTCCCCAGCATGTCGAATCTTTCCTGCCTCTCCGGCTGTAGACGCTTCATCCAGGCGGGGAGAAGGGCGGCGAGTCCGGCGCCGTGAGCAACATCATAGATAGCGCTTAAGGCGTGTTCGATTGAGTGACAGGTCATCAGACCCTCGGTACCGCCGATTCTGGCGAGTTGCGACATGGCTATCGTGCTCGTCCAGGAAAGCTGGGTGCGGGCTTCGATGTCGTCAGGTTTATCCAGAGCTCTCGGCAGGAACTCGATTATAATCCTCATCAGTGCTTCGCGCCAGGCGTCGTTCACGGGCAGCCGTTTTTCAGGCATAATGTAGTATTCGACTATATGTGAGAAGGTATCGGCTGCTCCGGAGCCGGTCTGGAATTTCGGTACGGTTACTGTTAACTCGGGGTCGATTATCGAGACCTTTGCCCAGGCATCGGGATGAAACAGAATTCGTTTTTCGTGGGTCTCCCAGTTTGAAATCACGCCGATGTTGTTCAGCTCCGAACCGGTGCCCGCCAGGGTGGGTATCTGGATAAGAGGCAGGATATTGCCTTTCACCTCCGCCTTCCGCATTACGTAGTCCCAGACGGATGCCGTGCCGGTACTGGCCACGGATATTCCCTTGGCGGAGTCCATAGCGCTGCCGCCGCCGACACCGATGACGAGGTCGATTTTATTTTCGCGCGCTATGGCGGCACCTTTATCAATAGTCGTACTCCGAGGGTTCGGTTGCACTTCTTCAAAGGTGGTGGTCTCAATTCCATTATCCGTGAGGTTTTTAACGATTTTATCCAGCAGACCGACTTTCCTGATGTCCGGATAGGTGACGACCATAGCCTTTTTACCGACCGCTTTCGCTTCTTCTCCAAGCTGACCGATGCTTCCTTCGCCGAATATTATTTTCAACGGCATATTAAACGTGGTTATCATAAGATGTCCTCCTCTTTATTAATTGGCTTTATTTCAGGTTGCCGAGCGCTCTGGAGTATGCCTGGAAAGTAGCCGAATCGAACAGTACGAAGACCACTTCTTTAATGGTGGTGTCTTCTTCCCTGAGATGTCCGGCTACGGTATGCAGAGCGATTTCAGCCGCCTCGGCTACCGGGTAGCTGTAAATACCGGTACTTATCGAGGGAAAAGAGACGCTGCCGATTTTATTCTCCGTCGCCACCTTCAGGCTCTCCCTGTAGGCGCTCGCCAGCAGTTCCGGCTCTCCCCGAGTGCCGCCGTGCCAGACGGGTCCTACGGTATGGATTACGTATTTTGCCATGAGGTTACCACCGGTGGTAATTACCGCTTTGCCTGTGGGAAGACGTCCCTGCTTGTCGACGATTTTCTTGCAGTCCTCGAGGATAGCGGGTCCTCCGGCGCGGTGAATAGCACCGTCAACACCGCCACCACCCATAAGGCTCGAATTGGCGGCATTGACTATAGCATCCGTCTCCTGCCGGGTAATGTCACCCTGAATTATTAATAGTGTGGAATTGCCGATTTTCAATTCAGTTACATTTTCCATTTTTTAGTCTCCTCCCGGGCCTTTCCGGTCTGAAATCTATTGCCTGATTTTCTTTACTTCTTCGACTATCGCCGGCAGGATTTCACCTGTTTTCCCCATAATAATATAGTCGGATATTTTATCCTCGGTCAGGGGTGTAGGTTCGGCGTTTACCTCGATTATCCTCGCCCCTTTTACCTGCCTGGCAATCCTCGGCAGGTTGGCGAAAGGATATACCACGGCTGATGTCCCGCAGATAAGCATTAAATCGCATTTATACGCTTCCTCGTAACTTTTTTCGGCTACATCCGAAGGTATCGGTTCTCCGAAGGATACCCCGTCTGTCTTTATTATTCCATTACACTTCGGACAGCGTGGCGGCAGGCCGTATTCCCTGATAAGTGTCTCGGTATCGATTTCATCCCGTCTCATCCTGTAGTTGCAGGAAACGCATCTCAGCTTGGAAACGCTACCGTGGAATTCAAGGAGGTGCTCGGTGCCTGCCTTCTCGTGGAGAGAGTCTATATTCTGGGTGATAGTGGTCTTTAATATGCCCATTTTTTCAAGTTCGGCGAGAGCGTAGTGGCCGGTGTTCGGCTGGGCTTCTGCCAGGTTTCCAAGCGGTCCGCGATTCTGCTGCCCGGTAAGCAGGTTTTCCCACCATCCTTTCG
>CAZIYN010000186.1:0-4939 GCA_964543495.1 uncultured Dehalococcoidales bacterium
TTCCAGCATCGGCAGCCACTTATCCATCGGCATTGTTCTACGCAGTTTCATCACCTCTTCGAGGTCCTTCGGGTTCGCCGTGGCCAGCACCCGGTGGCGGTGCTCCAGGTTATCGTAACCGACCTCGACTATCGCCTGTTTGGCATTGTCCCTCAGCGCGCACTCTTTAGTAGCCATAAAGGCGGTACCCATCATCACGGCACCGGCACCCATAGCCAGGGCGGCCAGCAACCCGCGGGCATCGCCGATACCGCCGGCGGCGATAAAGGGGATTTTCAACTCTCTCAGCGCCCACATGGCGGTAATCATGGTAGGCATCTGCTCGGCGCTCTTGAAACCGGTACCTTCCAGTCCGACGATTATGACGGCGTCCGCACCCATCGATTCAACCTTCACGGCATCTTTTACCCGTGCCGCCTTGTGAATCCAGGGAACGCCGGACTCCTTTAGGCGGGGAGCCAGGGCATCCGGCTTGTAGGCGGCAGTCTCCACCGGGACTCCCTCATCGATACAGACCTCGACCATTTCCGCATAAGGCAGGGAGCCGGTAAGGGTGAAATTCACCCCGAAGGTGCCGTTTGTGGCGGCTTTGCACTTTTTAATATCCTCGCGCAGCTTATCGGGAGTCGGGCAGGTGGAAGCGGTAATCAAGCCGTGAGCGCCGGTGTCAGCGACAGCCGCGGCGAACTTCCAATCGCCGAACCCGGCGTAAGCCCCCTGAAGAATGGGATATTTACAGCCCAAGAGTTCGGTTACCCCGGTCTTCCATTTCATCTTTCTTCCCCCGGTTATTTATTGATAATATCTTTACGCAGGTTTATAAGAAAAGTCCAGCTTTTTCCGGCATCCGTGCTCTTGTAAATATCGTACCCCGTGGTTGCAATATAGACTACATCCGGATTGGACGGGGCGAATTCTATATCATTAACCGGTTGCCCCGTATCGAGGACAAATGAATAGCTCTCCATACCATCCGATGACATTCCAAGCTTCGGCATGGAATTATCACTGAAATCAATAGAGTCAAACAGAACGAGGGAGGAATCAGCCGGTGACGTTTTTAAAATACCCATAAAAGGCCCTGTAAATTCCTTCCAGGTTTCTCCGCCATCAACCGATTTATGAATCTTCTTCATTTCATCGGTGTATTCGTAAACGTAAAAAACGCTGCCATCCTGCGATACGTCAAAAAAGTAGACCCTGTTATGCGTGCCGAAAGGCCCGAATTTTTCCCAGGTCTCTCCCCCGTCCGTACTCTCTATCAGACCCATATTGTATTCGGGATATGCGAAATTATAACCGCAGGTATAATAAGTGATATCCGTCTCTCCCCGGGCATATATCTGGCGGAAGGCGTTCTTCTCCACGCCGGCGGGCACTTTTGTCTCGTACCAGTTCAGTCCCCCATCATCAGACTTATAAATACCTCCGGGAAATACCATACCTGACAACTGCGTCATCGTCGGCTCCTCCGCGCTGAGTCCGGCAAGCAGCATATCCGGGTTATCGGGAGACACGGTAACGGATATCAGACCGGCATGAGGGAGTCCGCAGTTGGTGGATACCCAGGTATCACCGCCTTCGCTCAATTTATAGATGCCGGCACCTGAAGCATATCTGCCTGAAAGAGGGCTTGGCCCGTTGGTGGTAGCCGCGTAGACCGCCCGGGAGCTTCCTTCCGGCGATACCGCGATATCATAGAACTCGGGGTAGCCCGACAGGTTGTGTTTCAACCCGCGGCGCAGCCACTCCCAGGTTAGGCCGCCGTCCGTACTCCTGAAAGCGCCGTTTCTTTCCGTGCCGATAATGACAATGTTATGGTCCAGGGGGTCAACAGCAAGAGACCTGAATACGTGGTCGACGTCGTATGAAGTGGTTTCCAGCGGTCTGACTATAATATCGTATCCGTTGCCGATTTCATTGCCGCAGGGTTCGGGGCAGGGGATAACGGTTTCTCCAGTACTTTCCGTAGCGGCAGTCTCATCAACTAAAGGGACTGCGCTGCCGCACGAAGCAATCAGGACAAGGGGAAACAGACTCAGGACAACGGCAATTATTTTCTTCATAACGCCTATTTTTCAGGTCAGGGATGAAGTGGTACCCCTGGTGCGACTCGAACGCACGACACACGGTTTAGGAAACCGTTGCTCTATCCTACTGAGCTACAGGGGCACATCCAGAGCTAATTATAGCGGAAGACAGTAAATAAGGGCAATTCCCCGAGGTTATCTTATTCTTCCTGTTAATGTCATTGCGAGCCCCGATTCTATCGGGGCGTGGCAATCCCTGTAACTGAATACAGGACAAGCCACCCTCCAACCTGGAGATTGCCGCGTCGTCCCTCGATTACATCGGAGGCCTCCTCGCAATGACAAGAGGAGGAGACTGGATTCCCGCTTTCGCGGGAATGACAGAGGGAAATACCGGTTTCCCGCCGGCGTTTATCCCGATGTAAATCGGGGCGGGAATAATCCTTCTACAAGCTCAGGATGAACGAAGAAGGCTCAGAATGATAGAAATATTCTACACATAACATCTGCACCTGCACACGTGTCCGCTGATGTGCTAAAATGGCGCTGGATAATTATCCGGGATAAAAGAAATGAGCGAACTTAAAACAACCAGGTGCGGCGATACGGAATTCCGCTGGGGTGAGCGGACTTACGTAATGGGTATTATTAACGTCTCCCCGGACAGTTTTTCGGGCGACGGCATCACAGGAGTGGACGCCGCCCTGGCACAGGCGCAGCGCTTCGTCAGCGAGGGTGCCGATATCCTCGATGTAGGCGGGGAGTCCACACGTCCCGGGGCACCCGCAGTGGACGCGGAGGAGGAAATCAGGCGGGTGGTGCCGGTAATGGAGCGTCTTGCCGCCGAGATTTCCGTACCCCTGAGCGTGGACACGTATAAATCAGAAGTTGCCGAACGGGCTCTAAAGGCCGGGGCAAAGATAATAAACGACCAGTGGGGGCTGAAAAGAGATACACGACTCGCCGAACTCGCCGCCGAATACAATGCCCCCCTTATACTGATGAGCAACCAGAGAGACAAGGGCGGATTCGACGCCGGAATCCAGCGGGACGTCGCCTACTACGACGACCTTATGGAGGAAGTGACTTCTTCGCTCAAACAGAGTCTGAAACTGGCGAAAGAGCCGGGAGTGCCGGACGAGAATTTAATCATTGACCCCGGAATCGGATTCGGCAAGACCTGGCGACAGGAACTTGAGATAATCCGCCGACTGGACGAACTAAAGAAACTGAACTATCCCATCCTCATAGGCCCTTCAAGGAAATCGTTCATCGGCATGGTGCTGGACCTGTCATCGGAAGAGCGCCTGGAAGGTACTGCCGCTTCAGTGGCTATCGGAATCGCCAAGGGCGCGGATATAGTGCGGGTGCACGACGTGAAGCAGATGGTGAGGGTCTGCCGGGTAAGCGACGCTATTATCCGTTGGTCGTAGTTTTTTATAACCCCGCTACAGGTATCCATACGCCTGCCGATGAATGCATACAAGCATAACTATGGTTGGCTAGTCATGGATATTGCTAACTCACTGTAAGCTACCATCAAATCACGCGTTACCGGGCCCGGTCTGCTCGCGCCTATCGCTTTTCCGTCAACTTCCACGAGCGGCATTATTTCCATTACCGAATTCGTCAGGAAAGCCTCCCTGGCATTACTTAACTCACCGGTGGTAATACTGCCTTCGGAAGCCGGTATCCCCGACTGCGAAGCAATCTCGAGCACGACCTCACGGGTAATGCCGGGCAGCAGTCCGCTTTCTTTTCCCGGAGTTTTTATAGCTCCGTCCCTGAACATGAAGATGTTACTCATACTTGCCTCGGCAATCAGGTCTCTGTCATTCAGGAATATGGCTTCATCCACACCCGCCTTCCTGGCTTCCTGCTTCGCCAGCAGGCTTTCAAGATAATTAGCCGATTTCAGTCCGGATACGGGCGAGCGGCTGTTCCTGCGGATATTAGAATAGATTGCCCGGTACCCCTTCTCATATGTACTTTCCGGAAGGGGAGTATAGGGAACCGCCGTTACAAGCACGGTCGGTTTCTCACAGGAAGCCGGGTCCGCCGTCATTGCTCCTTCACCGACGGACACCGCCAGCCGGACGCGGGCATCCGAAAGCCCGTTAGCTTCGAGCGTTTGCATCACGGCATCCTTCAGCGCCAGCCCTTCGGTTTTTATTCCCAGCGTTTCCATGGAACCGCCGAGTCTATCCAGGTGCCTGTCAAGGTAAAACACCCGTCCGTTATAAGAGCGCATAGTCTCGAAAAGACCGTACCCGTAAAGGAAACCGTAGTCCAGCGCCGAGATTTTCGCCTGCTCAACAGGAATGAGTTCGCCGTTAAGGTAAACTATATCACTCATACGTCTTCTCCCTTCTGCCATCGCGGGCTTTTATAACCCAGGAAGTTACTCAGCAAGTCGTGCCCTGCATCCGTCATTATAGATTCCGGGTGGAACTGCACTCCTTCCACGACATAGTCACGGTGGCGGATACCCATCACCACGCCGTCTTCCGTCCAGGCGGAGAGCGCCAGCGGAGAAGGAAGGGTCTCCTTCTTCACCACCAGCGAATGGTAGCGCCCCGCCTCAAACGGGTTCGATATGTTTTTATACACCGTCTTGCCGTCGTGGTACACCATCGAGGACTTGCCGTGAGTGGGTACCGGCGCCCGGACGACCTGCCCGCCGAAAACGTAGCCTATACACTGGTGCCCCAGGCATACACCGAGGACGGGAATCCTGCCCGCAAACCGCCAGACAACGTCGTTGGAGATTCCCGCCTCCAGCGGGGTGCAGGGTCCGGGCGAGATAATTATATGAGAAGGAGCCAGGGTCTCTATCTCTTCCAAGGTCATTTCATTATTGCGGTAGACCACCGGCTCCCAACCCAGCTCTCCCAGGTACTGGGCGAGGT
>CAZIYN010000187.1:0-4936 GCA_964543495.1 uncultured Dehalococcoidales bacterium
GCATCTATGTTGCCGATGGCTTCGTCGAGCTCCTGCTTCTTTTTCTCGGCTTCCGCGTGCAGTTTTTCCCACTCGACGGTAAGCGTTTTTACGGCTTCTTCCAGCCGGTGAAACTCCCTGACGGTTTCGGCGGCTTTTACGCTGTCCTTATACTGTTCCGAGTCCGAAAGCAGTTTCTCTACCTCGCTCAACCGCTCTTTATTCTTATTAAGCTCTGCCTCGGTCTTCTCGATACGTTTTCTCAGGGGCGCAGTCTCTTTATAATACTTGTTCCTGAGTTCGCCCTCTATCAGCTTGCGTTGTCTGCGGCTGACTTTCGGGGCACTCTCCGCTTTCCTTTTCGTCCCCGTGACCTGCCCGGTATCCGCGGTGTCTTTTTGAGAAGACTCCTTCCGGTAGAGATAGCTGTCGTAGTCGCCCTTAAAGACGACGACTCTGCCGTCCCGTATATCGATTATCTTGTTGGCAATCTGCCGGATAAGGGTCTCGTCGTGAGTGATGAAGCAGAGTGTCCCTTTATAAGCTTCGAAAGCGTCTGTAAGCATCTCCCGTGAAGGAATATCGAGGTGGTTCGTCGGCTCGTCCATCAGCAGGAAATTCGCCGGCTGTATCAGCATCTTCGCCAGTGTCAGGCGGCTCTTCTCGCCGCCGGAGAGCACGGAGACTTTCTTATATATATCGTCGCCGGTAAAGAGAAAAGCTCCCAGCAGCTTCCTCAGGTCCTGCTCCGATTCATCAGGTGCCACCCTTCTCACCTCATCGAGGCAGTTGTTGCCGGGTTCGAGCAGCTCTAGCACGTTCTGGGCGTAGTAGGCGGTAATGGCGTTGTATCCCGGCTTGCGTTCGCCTTTTTCGAAAAGGAGCACTCCCGCCATAATCTTAAGTAATGTGGATTTACCTGCCCCGTTGGGACCTACCAGGACCGCTCTGTCATCTCTGTTCAGTACCAGGTTGAGGTCGCGGTATACCACGTTCGTTCCGTAAGCTTTATACACGTTCTTCAGGGTGATTACTTCCTCGCCGATTCTCGGCGGGTCCGGGAAGGAGAAATGTATCTTCCTGCTGGCTCTGGGTATGGTTATTTTCTCCATTTTCTCGAGCTGCTTTATCCTGCTCTGGACCTGCGACGCTTTTTTCGCCTTGTAGCGGAACCTCTCGATGAAGCGCATTTCCTTCTTAATTTTCTTTTCCTGCCTCTTTGCCGCCGCTTCCTTGACCCGCAGTTCCAGCTGCCGGGCATTTACGTAACTGTCGTAATTGCCGTGATGGAAAAGGACTTCATCCGGCTCGATTGCGAAGACCTTCTTCACCACCCGGTTGAGAAACGCCCTGTCATGTGATGTCACCAGCACTGCGCCCTGGTAGGAGCTCAGGTAATTCTCGAACCAGATGCAGGACTCGAGGTCGAGGTGGTTCGTCGGCTCGTCGAGGAGAAGCAGGTCGGGATTGAGAAAGAGCAGTTTTGCCAGCTCGGCCCGCATCAGCCAGCCGCCGCTGAAATCGCTCAGCGGACGCATAAAGTCCACCTCCGCGAAACCCAGCCCGGCGAGTATAATCCTGGCTTCGTATTCTGCGTTATAACCGCCGGCTGCCTCGAATCTGTTCTGGAGCTCGCCCAGTTCCCGGAGCAGTTCCTCCGAATTATCTTCATCCGCATCCTCGGCCAGTTCTTCCCGGATAACTTCTATTCGGTGTGCCAGACTGGTTATCTCACCCGAGGAGGCGATAATATCTTCAAGCAGTCGTTTCTTCGAGCTCGACTTTATTTCCTGCTCCAGATAGCCGATTGTGACGCCCCTGCGTATATTCACGCTTCCTGAATCCGGGTTTATATTACCCGTGATAATCTCGAACAACGTCGTCTTCCCGGAACCGTTGGGCCCTATAACGGCGATGCGGTCCCTGGCGCCGACGTTGAAACTGACGCCGCTGAACAGCTCCCTGTCTATATATGATTTCGATATATTCGAAATGGTCAGCATTTTATTCCTTCTTTCTTATACCATATCCTTAGGTATTAACGAGTGCATAACGGCATCACTCGGTCCGCCCGGCAAAGTGAGTCCGTTCCTTAAAATCCCCTCTTTAACGGCACCCGCTTTCTCGGCAACCCGCAGGCTCGCTTTGTTGCCGACTGCTATAACAATAGCAACCCTGTTCAGTTTCAGTTCATTGAACGCAAATCGGGCAAGCACAAGCGTAACCGTGGTAGCAATACCCTGCCTGGTACGGCTCGTCCTTACCCAGTAACCCAGGTCCGCCACCTTGAAATCGTTCTGGACTCCGTTCAGACCGCATCCGCCCAGGTGTATCCCGGTAGACGAGTCCGTTATTACAAAGTTATAGTCGGTTCCCCGCTCCCACCTTTCCGGCTGCTGCTCCACCCATGCCCTGCTGTCATCGATAGAGTAACTGCTGTGTGCCCACGGCATCCAGGGCGATAATTCCGCCATGGACTCGATTACTGATTCATTTACGGGACCTGTATCCTCCGTTCTGTATGGTCGAAGTGTTATATTCCCTTCTGTTAAAATCACATTGTTTCTCATATAATTCCCCTTTAATCAAACGTTGTTTTTAAATAATAATTTCCGTTCTTAGTTCTTTTGTCATTCCAGCGAAAGCTGGAATCCAGAAATCGTGCTTGGTATATAAGTCTGGATACCGACTTTCGTCGGTAATACGATGATTAGTACAAATCTGTAAACGGATTATATCCGGGTCTCTTTACCAGCGTTTCCATTTTCTCGATTATCTCCGGTCTATATACCTTTTCAGGCCAGTCCTCGGCACTGATTTCTTCTATCGAAACGGAGACCGATTTCTCTTCACACTTGGCGATTTTCACCACAGAGTCCGTTATAGCTCTTACAAGCTCATCTTTCTGTTCGCCTGTTCTGCCCGGATACATCTTCACAATTATATGTGGCATCTTTCTACCCCCCATTCTTCACCCAATAAAAAACCCGGGAGCTCTTTTCCTCCCGGGCCCGGATGCTTCCTGATTGACTTGTTATAACATTATGTCATGTAGCTTAAATCGGAATATACCCGGCCCCCGGCTTACCTGCACCGGTATTTATAGTCTGACCTTTGCATATATTCCAGTTAATCATCTTCTATATTTCACCTGGTACTGAATAGAGCGATTATATTATGAATGACCTGATGTGTCAATACATGCGGTTTTAGTATTCACACATTATTTACGCAGGTTCGGCGAGTCCAGCCAGAACCCGGCGAGTTTCATTTTTCCGTTGTCTTCCTGGAAAATCGCCCTCACCGCAACCTTTTCCGGTTCTCCGGTAAATTCGGCTTCATAGTAGAGTACGTTATAACCGCTCTCCATCTCATCCTTGACATAGGTCTTGCTCACGTATTCGCCTATTTTCCCGGTGATAACTTCGTGCCCCTCCGTGAACGCCTCTTCGGTCAGAGCCGGCTGGCTCGCCTCGGTGAACAGGCTCGTGTAAGTCTCGAAATCGCCGCCGCTCAGGCTCTCCAGAGCCGATTCCACAACCGGACCGGCGTAGTCAGGCTCTTCCGCCGTTTCGGTAGCACCTCCGCCGCATCCCGCAAAGATAACAGACGTTATTAATATCACCGCCGGTAATGAAAAAATCGTCCTTTTCATTCTATCTCCGTATTATAAATCAAGACCGTATAATAATAAAGAGAAGCTTTCACTTCCCTTGTTCTCTTTGGTAGCCCACACGGGAAGCTTCCCGAACTTTTATTTGAGAAGAACGAGTTTATACCGGAAGTTCAGCGGCTTATATTATCACACTAGTTGCACAATTATTAATACTATAAACTCATCGGCATCATCGCCCTGCAGTACCTATATCTACATGGTACCGTTTGAGTTTTCGGAAGTGAAGAGTTAATCTACTTAATATCCCCTTTGAAAGAGTAGTACGCTAGGAACATTCCCAAAATAGAGAATAAGATTACCACTAAGTAGCACAACCATAATTCAACGGGTTGTCCAACAGATGCGGATAGACTATTTGATACCTTTTGCTTTTGCAGTAAGGTTAAGATGACAATTATTAGATCACAGTAATATATCTTTATTTCCGCCAGCCGACCTTTTTAGTCCACTCAATAAATTGTGCATGCTGCTTCTTTGTACTTTTTTCTGTAGCCGTTACATTAGTCTCCTTAGCGTGAAGGACTCTCATTTCTAAAATTGTCTTTTCCAGTGGTGGTAGACCAACTGACTCTCGGCGTTTGTTAACATGTTCCTCATCTGCTATAAGTGTAGGACTCAAGTCTCCATTATCATCGATGTCGAAATTCGTGCCGTAAATCTGGCCACGCCCTTCGAAAAAGCATATACGGTCTTCCGTGCGTGCAACATTTCTCGGATCAGCTTCTCCCTCTTTACAGGCTTCCTTTAACAATCTCAATCCATATCTCATCAATTGGGGACGTGATATTGCATGCTGAAGTATAATCCAAGCCGCTTCTGAAGCTTCCTTTCCCACTAAGGTTATAGTAGGCCAACCTTTCTCATCTAATACTTTCTTCAGCTCTTCCCCATTGCGAAGATGAACTTCCTCCATTTCAGAATGGTAGTCGAAATTGTGTAGTTCGGCTTGCTCAATCAATCTTTGGCGAACTAAAAGATCATCCTCCAACATTTTCAGGAGCTTTTTCTTTAATGTATAATCTTCTTTCATCAGACCATTATATAATTAAGAAAGTATTTTACTGCAACTGAACAGTCAAAGGGATGTCGACACGGGTGTTAGAATCCAATTATACTTTTTCACCTTACATTAATTTGTGAAAAAGACCAAACAGGATTCGAACCATACTCAGGCTCAAAGTCGGATAGTAAATCGTGGATAATCAGCGGTTTTAAAGCTGAAAGAGATTTGGTAGCGGGGGTTGGATTCGAACCAACGACCTCCGGGTTATGAGCCCGACG
>CAZIYN010000188.1:0-4816 GCA_964543495.1 uncultured Dehalococcoidales bacterium
GTCGTACCAGATAAAGACCGGCGCCAGGTGTCCCGAGTGCGGCAGCGACCTCGTAGAGAGGATAAACAGAAAAAAGCGTACTTTTTACGGGTGCAGCAACTACCCGGATTGCACCTTCGCCACCAATTACAGGCCGGTGAATAAGCCCTGCCCCGAATGCGGCAGCCTTATGACCACCTACCGCAAGAACCAGGCCCGCTGCGTCAAATGCGGCCACACCGAAAAACTGGAGCAATAAACTAAAGAATTTGTCATTGCGAGGAGTCCGTCAAAGGCAGGAGAACCTCAGGGCGAGGAAGCCTGAACCCTACTGTCATTGCGAGGACGAAGGACGCGGCAATCTGGGTGTGGGGTGTCCCCCACCATACGGAATATTTCACCTCTGGATACAATCTGTATAACACATATTTACATGATGTGAACTTAGTTAGTATGGATACGGAAAAGCAATATTACATCTACATAATGACTAACCATAAGAATAGCGTCCTTTACACTGGTGTTACTAGTGACCTCACAAGAAGGGTTTATCAGCATAAGAATAAGTTAGTAGAAGGTTTCACAAAGCGGTATAATCTGACTAGACTCGTATACTATGAATTTTGTAACAGTATCGAAAATGCGATTATCAGGGAGAAACAAATCAAAGCTGGTTCAAGACAGGACAAGATAAACCTTATTGACAACATAAACAGGGACTGGTACGACTTGTCAGGTGAGTTATAGACAGTCATACCACACTCCTGTCATTGCGAGGAGTCCGCCGAAGCCAGGAGAACCTCAGGGCGGGGAAGTCTAAACCCTACTGTCATTGCGAGGAGTCCGTCAGAGTCGGACGACGCGGCAATCTGGGATGTGAGGTATCACCCCTGCCCGGATTGCTTCGCCTTCCGCAACTACGGAATGGTCTCGCAATGACTTTATGTTAAAAAAAGTACTTGCTAACCACTATCAAACCTAGTAAAGTCTATTTATGCAGGAACTCTTCGATAGATACGTTGACTACCTCAGGGCGGAGAAGAACGCCTCTCCTTATACGGTGAGGAATTACACCACCGACCTTGTAGGGTCGAGCCGGATAAAGGGATTCTTCAGCTTCCTTTCCGAGAGAGGGGTCAAGACACTCGACAAGGCGGACAGGCATCTCCTGCGGGACTACCTTTCCTACCTGGTGGAACAGGGGTTGGTAAAGGCGAGCATCGCCCGCAAGCTCTCCGCCATCCGCTCCTTTTACCGCTACCTGGTACGGGAAGAAATCCTGCCCGTAAACCCGCTCCGGGACGCTTCATCACCCAAACTCGACAAGCGACTTCCCTCCTTCCTGACCATAGAAGAGATAAACCGCCTCCTGGAAACGCCCGATTTATCCACTCCGCAGGGACAGCGCGACCGCGCTTTCATCGAACTGCTTTACGCCTCCGGCCTGAGGGTCAGCGAGCTGGTCGGACTCGACATCGAGCAGATAGATATCAATACCCGTGAAATCAGGGTCTGGGGGAAGGGCTCCAAGGAACGGATGGTACTGATGGGAGAACCTGCAGCAGAAGCGCTCAGAAACTATATAGAAAACGGAAGACCTGCCCTGCTGGGCGATAAAAAGAGCCACGCCATGTTTCTTAATCGCGAAGGTAATCGCCTCTCCGAACGGACCGTGCAGGTACGGCTTCAAAAACACGCCAACGCCGCCGGTATCGGAAAGAGGGTCTATCCCCATATGGTGCGCCATACCTTCGCCACGCACCTGCTGGACGGCGGCGCCGACCTCCGTGTGGTGCAGGAACTCCTGGGACACGCCAGCCTGACAACCACCCAGGTATACACCCACGTAAGCAAGAGCCAGGCGAAGAAAGTATATCTTGCCGCCCACCCGATGGCACGGCAGGGAAAAAGTAAGAAGTAAAAGGAATTAATCATTCTGTCATTGCGAGGAGTCCGCCGAAACCTTGGCGCAGGTGGACGACGCGGCAATATGGGAGTGGAGCAATTATAAAGTCCTCTGTCATTCTGGAGGAGACCCGCTTCTGGCGGGACGACGCGGCAATCTGGGAGGTGGGATAAGTATAAAGTCCTCTGTCATTCTGGAGGAGACCCGCCTCTGGCGGGACGACGAAGAATCTCAGGGTGGGGAGGAAAAGGACTGGATTCCGATTTTCATCGGAATGACATGATAACACATGAGTATGAATAAATGAGCCCGAATATTAAAGAAAGAATTGAAAAACTGCGCCGGAGCTTATCGGGAAAAGAGCTCGATGGCATCCTTATCTCCCAGCCGGAGAACCGCTGTTACCTCTCGGGCTTCAGCGGCTCCGCCGGCTATCTTTTAATAACGGAGAAAGACACCCTGCTTGCTACCGACTTCCGCTACTTCGAACAGGTAAAAGAGCAGGCGCCCGATTACACGCTTTTTGAAATCACCGGGACTCTTTCCGTGTGGTATCCCGGACTGGTCGCCGGCCTCGGTAAAAAGAAAATCGGTTTTGAGTCGGCAGACGTTACCCACAGCCTTTACAGGCAAATCACGGAAGCCCTGAAAAAAGCGGATTCGGACCTCCGGCTCGTGCCCACCGACGGCCTCGTGGAATCCCTACGGGCGGTAAAGGAACCCGAGGAAATAGCGCTGATTATAAGGGCGGTGGAAATAACCGACAGAGCTTTCGCCTGTATTGAAGACACCATTCGTCCCGGGATGACCGAAAAGGAGGTAGCCTGGGAACTGGAGAAATTCCACCGTGAAAACGGCTGCGAGTCGCTGGCTTTCGGCATCATCGTCGCCTCCGGACCCAACTCCGCTCTGCCCCACGCTCAGCCCACGGAAAGAAAAATAAAATCCGGTGAACCGATTGTAATAGATATGGGGGGTAAGGTGGAAGGCTACTGCAGCGATTTAACACGTACCCTCTGCATCGGAGAGCCTGACGACACCTTCAAAAAGGTCTATGATACCGTTCTCGGCGCCCAGCTTGCCGCTGAAGCTCTCATAAAAAATGAAATGACGGGCAAAGAGGCGGACTCTTTTGCTAGAATAGTAATAGAGGAAGCCGGTTACGCGGAGGCTTTCGGGCATTCACTGGGACACGGAATCGGACTCGCCGAACACGAACAGCCCCGCCTCGGTCCGAACTCGGAAGACGCCCTGCTGCCGGGGATGGTGTTCTCGGTGGAACCCGGTATTTACCTGCCGGGCTGGGGAGGCGTCCGGATAGAAGACCTGGCGGTACTCGAGAAAGACTCGTTAAAGGTACTCACGGAGAGTAAGAAATAAGAAAAACTGGAGTAAAATAATGATAAGTGGCAGCGAACTCAGAAAAGGAGTAATTATCGAACTGGACGGGACTCTGTATCAGGTGGTGGAATACCAGCACGTGAAGATGAAGAGGACCGCCCTGGCTAAGGTAAAACTCCGCGATATCGAGGGCGGCCACACAATCGAGCAGAGTTTTCAGTCCGATGCGAAATTCAGCCGGGTAAGGCTCGAATTCCGGGAAATGCAGTACCTGTATAATGACGGCGGACTCTTTTACTTTATGGACTCTGAGACCTTCGAGCAGATTCCGCTGAATGCCGGCCAGCTAGGCGACGCCCCGAGTTACCTGAAAGAAGGTATGACACTGCAGGTATCCATATATAAAAACAAACTGATAGGCGTGGAAATGCCGCTGAACGTGGAACTGGAGGTGACCGAGACCGGTCCCGGCTTCAAAGGAGACACAGCCACTGCCGGCAACAAACCGGCGGTCGTGGAGACCGGTATCACCGTGCAGGTCCCGCTGTTCATAAACGAGGGTGACGTGATAAAGGTCGATACCCGCGATAGCAGCTATATAGAGAGAGTATCTCAGGGTTAGCTGCATAAAAACCGCCGGGGGTATTTGATTGCCTGATTTACTGAGAGCTGATTTTCATATACATACCGAGTATTCTTTCGATTGTGACATGTCCCTCGAGGATATAGTCGAACGCTGTCAAAAAATGAATATCGACTGTATCGCCGTTGCCGACCACGGCACCATCGAAGGCGCTCTGAAGCTTCAGGAAATAGCTCCTTTCAAGGTAATTGTAGCCGAGGAAATACTGACTCCATATGGTGAGATAATGGGAATGTTCCTCAAAGAAGGTATCGAAAGTCACATATCTGTCGAGGAAGCGGTATCACGAATTAAAGCTCAGGACGCCCTTGTCTGTCTGCCCCACCCGTTTGACAGGTTCCGCGGACTCAAACTCGATAACAGCCGGATGGAAGAACTGCTGGACCGGGTCGACGCCCTCGAGGTATTCAACGCGAGGAGTCCGCTGCCTATCGGCGAGACCAGAGCGCAGCAGCTGGCGGATAAACACGGTATTCCGGTAACCGCCGGCAGCGACTCGCATTCTCCCAGGGAAATCGGTTATACATACGTAGAATTGCCGGATTTCAACGGAAAAGACGACTTCCTCGATGCCCTGAAGAAAGGCGTTATTACCCGGCAACGCTCCAACATCTTCGTCCATTTCACCAGCACCCGGGCAAAATTGAAAAGACTGTTCGGCTAAGAGTCTTCAGCTATCGTTCAATTTCTTCTGTTATTCGGGAATAAATCCGGGTAAATGCTATACTGGAACCAATGAAGCTTATCAGAGTTATCTCCGCCGGAATAGTCCTCCTGTGCCTGCTGATAGCCGGCTGTGAAAAGCAGGTTGAAATACAGGAGAAACACAGCCCGTATTCTCTGCCGTTAACGGAAAGAACTTTCTATATCGGAATGGTACCTACCCCCAGGTCGGTCCCCGAAACGACGTTCGAGGACCTCACCGCCGCGTATGAAGAAGCGGGTAA
>CAZIYN010000189.1:0-903 GCA_964543495.1 uncultured Dehalococcoidales bacterium
ATGTGATACCCTACCTTAAGATCTTCACCATGCTTTCTCAGGAAGAAATAGAAGAACTGGCGGAAAAGGTCAAATCACAGCCGGAGAAGCGGGAAGCCCACAGAAAGCTGGCACAGGAGGTTACCCGACTCGTTCACGGAGATAATGCCCTGAAAAAAGCTGAGGAAGCCACGGCGGTATTGTTCGGCGGACGTATTGATAACCTGAATCTGGCGGATATAATGGAAATCTTCTCTGCCGCCCCTTCGGTTGAGATTGGTAAATCCGATATTTCCAGTGACGGCATGCCGCTGGTGGACCTGTTGATTACAGCCGGCCTGGCTAAATCCAAGGGCGAAGCCAGACGCACTATAGAAGGCGGAGGAATCAACCTCCAGAATATCCGCGAGACAGACGTAAAGCGCACCGTCTCGCTTCAGGACGCTATCGAAGGTAAAGCCCTTGTCCTGCGCAAAGGACAGAAGGATTACAGACTGGTACTCGTTTCCAGAAAGTAATCAATGCCCGACTGGAGAAAAGTATTGAAGGTTCTTGGAATAGCCGGAAGCCCCAGGCGTGGTGGTAATACCGATACCCTGCTTACCGAACTGCTACGCGGTGCCGCCGATAAAGGCGCCGAGACAAAGACTATCGTACTGAACAGCCTGAAATTCATTACCTGCCAGCATTGCGACGCCTGTCTTGAAAAGGGCATCTGTAAGATTAAAGACGATATGCAGGGCATCTACACCGATTTCGAAGAAGCTGACGTGATAGTGCTAGCTACTCCGATACAGTTCATGGGCATGACCGCCCCGATGAAAGCTATGATAGACCGTTTCCAGTCGCGCTGGGCGAGGAAATACGTCCTTAAAATACCACCCCTCGGCGAGGTTAAAAAGAGAAAAGGCTTCCTCATAGCCG
>CAZIYN010000189.1:913-3806 GCA_964543495.1 uncultured Dehalococcoidales bacterium
CCTCGATTCGCCACTTATAATCGTCAAGACATTTTTCCACCTGCTGGATATCGAGTACGCCGGAGATATTCTGCTGCGGGAAATCGATGAAAAAGGCGCGATTAACAACCACCCCGAAGCCCTTCAGCAAGCCTACGAAACAGGGCAGAAGCTGGTTGAAGAATAAACACGGAGAATACCGTGAAACTGTATAACCTGTACATTCCGTCGGAAAATACAGTCCCCGTAGTTGCCAGTCTCCCTCACAGCGGCACATATGTCCCCCCTGGTGTACGTAAGCAGTTTAAGAGAGACGCCGAACCGGTTCTGGCAGTAATTGACTGGCATCTGGATAAACTCTACGATTTCCTCCCGGAACTGGGAATTACCTCGATTCAAGCTACTCACTGCCGATACGTGGTAAATCTGAACCGGGGACTGGACGAACCCCGGTTCGGCCCCGAGAGTTCATCCGTTGTCCCTTTTGAAAACGCTTTTAAACACTCTTTATATGACAGAGAGTTAAGTAGTAGCGAAGTCGAAGCAAGGATAAAAACATATTACACTCCCTATCACAACCGTCTGGCAACAATATTGAAGCAAATGATAAAGGACTATGGAAAGGTCTATCTGCTTGACCTGCACAGTTACTTTTTAGGACCTGATAAGAACGCATGTCTCGGTAACGTAAATGAGACCACATGTTCAGAACGCCTGATAGGCAACTTTGAAAGCTCGCTGAAAGAGCATGATTTCAGTGTGGTGAGGAACGAAAAGTGGATAGGAGGATATATTACCCGGCACTACGGCAGTATGGACAATGTAGAAGCCCTGCAAATAGAAATCAGATTTCCCGCTTACCTGGATAGAGAATCTTTCGAGGAAGAAGAAATAAAAGAGTGGGACTCGGATAAATTTAGAAGCGCCAAGAAAAGACTGAGGGAAGTATTCCGCGAAGTTATAGCTGAGTTATTACAAAGCTAAACACTGCCTAGCGAAGACAATCCGAGACCGAACTGCTTCTCAGATTGGGCATAGATAGCCTTGTTCAAAGGGAGAAATCCCTCTTCTCAACCCGGTTTTCCTTGTAGTCATTAAATAATAATCTATAATATTTTTAATTTATCTATTGACATTATAAATTTTGTATGCTAATATTCCTTAATTTTATTAATATTTACGTATTATGCTGTTAGAAATCAAAAATATCTGCAAGGTATACCGCCGCGGTAAGGTAAAGGCAAACGATAATATAAACTTCTCCGTGGCAGAGGGAGAAATATTCGGCCTGCTCGGTCCGAACGGCGCCGGCAAGACCACCCTGGTCAACCAGATTGTCGGACTGGTAAAGCCGACTTCCGGTAGTATTACCATCTCCGGTGTTGATGCAATCGCTAACCCCGGTTATGCCCGACAGGTATGTTCATTACAGTCCCAGTCGCAGGCACCAACTACAGGTCTTACCCCGCTTCAGGCTATCGAACTGGTAGGCAGGATACGCGGGGGCAGGAAAGCCGATGTCCGGCGGAGGACCCGTGAACTGATAGACCGTCTGGAGATGAACGAATGGGCAAAGACCATAGGCATGAACTCCACCGGCGGGGTGCGCCGGCTGGTATCTTTCTGCATGGCGGTGGTAGTTCCCGGAAAAATCGTGATGCTGGATGAACCCACCAATGATATAGACCCGCTGCGTCGCCGCCTGCTCTGGCAGGAAGTCCAGGCAGTCTCGGAAATGGGCTCTACCGTACTGCTGGTAACCCACAACGTGCTTGAAGCGGAACGGGTGGTTTCCCGTCTGGCTATCGTAGACCAGGGTAAGGTAAAGGCTATCGGCACTCCTGCCGAGCTTAAAATCGATGAAAATGGGGGTATGCGCCTCGAGCTGACCCTTGAGCCTGATAAAGAAATACCGGCATTACCCGATTTCCTGACACAGACCGCATCCACGAAACGCCGGATAATATCCAGGGTCGAGAAGAAAGATATCCCTTCAGCTCTTGAACTTGCTACCGGTCTTAAAGACAGCGGGCAAATCGAGGAATTTTCACTGAGTCCCACTACTCTCGAGGATGTGTACATCAAGACGATAGGCAGCATAGAAGACGAAGAAATTTCGGGAGGAGCGACCGGATAATGCCAGCTTCACTTAGAAAATACCTCTTATTGATGGAATGGAGCGGACTATCCAGTCGACCCTGGCTGGTGCTTCTTGGCGCTGTCCAGTTTATGACCACCGCCGGTTTCGTCATCGGTATTAGCTTTTTCTTCCCGGAAATGAACCCGGCGATTGCCAAGTATCTGATAACGGGCTCTCCGACTCTCATCCTGATGATGATGGGGCTGGTCGTTGTCCCTCAGATGGTTGCCGCCGGTCGGCTTGAGGGCACCTATGATTTCATGCTGTCGCTGCCCGTACCGCGCATGGCACTGCTTTTTTCAGATGCCACCATATTTTTCTTTATAACACTGCCGGGAATCATAGTCGCCCTGCTGGTCGGCTCGGTTTATTATGATTTCACCCTCCAGGTCAGTCCGCTGGTTATCCCCGCGTTTATATTGATATCACTGACCGGTACTTTTGTGGGGTATGCTATCGCCCTCGGCGCGCCCAGACCACAGATGGCTAATGTAGCCACCCAGATAATAATATTCATAATTATGTTCTTCTCTCCGGTCATATACCCGGTCGAGCAGATGCCTGACTGGATGGCTGTAATACACAGAGTACTCCCGATTCAGTATATGGCGGACCTGTCACGCGGAACTCTACTGGATATAAACGTAAACCTCGGACTTGCGTTTGCTGTAACCGGTGCCTACTGCATAGTGGGTTTCATCTTCTGCTATATCGTTATGAAGAAGCGGAGATAACCCGGGATGCTTGCTATGTTCCCTCTATTTCCTTTATCTT
>CAZIYN010000189.1:3816-4749 GCA_964543495.1 uncultured Dehalococcoidales bacterium
TGATTGACCTGAGGGTCTTTAACCGTTTCATCCACAGAATACAGTGGCCCGGCGATAATGTCCTCCACCTTCATCACCGCCAGCCACTCTTCGGTGGTAGCTTTCTGGAGACACTCTTCTATCTCGATATCCAGTTCCCGCCGGTTGGCTAGCCTGTTTTCGGTCTCGGTGAACCGCGGGTCCTCTGTAAGCCATTCCGCGCCGACTACGTGGGCTATCCTGGGCCAGCAGGGACCCAGCACAATCCAACTGTCCTTTGTTTTATAAGCGCCGAACGGCACAGTGAAGGGATACCCGGAACCGAGCGGGCCGGGCACTTCACCGGAACAGGTGTAATAGCTGATATGGTATCCCATCAGGGCGACCGCCGCTCCCAGCAGAGGCACGTCAATATTCTGTCCCTTTCCGGTACGTTCGCGCTCGTACAGCGCGCTAACAGCGGCGACAACTCCGTAAAGGGCACAGGTGATATCGCAGACCGCCGGACCCGGTCTTACCGGGCGTCCGCCGGGTTCACCTGTCACGCTGAGCAGTCCGCTTATTCCGGCGGCAACGCTGTCCACCACCGGCAGGTCTCTATCGGGTCCGGAGGGACCCATCCCGGAAAGGTTTACGCTGATTATGCGTGAATTTACTTTTTCAATCGTGTTATGGTCAGCACCCAGTTTCTCCATCGCACCGGGCCTGAAATTGTTTATCACTACATCGGATATTTTTACCAGGTCGTAAAATGCCTCTCTGCCGGTATCCGATTTCATATCCAGCACGATACTCTTTTTATTCCGGTTCCAGCTCAGATAATGATTGGACTCGCCCTTATGATTGGGACCTACCGTCATCCGGCTTTTATCACCTTCTGCCGGCTCTATCTTTATCACCTCGGCTCCCAGGTCACCCATCGTCATCGAAGCGACCGGGCCTGCCAGGTAATTC
>CAZIYN010000190.1:0-4699 GCA_964543495.1 uncultured Dehalococcoidales bacterium
ACCCTGACGGCATAACCGGCGAAGCCGAGAAAGCGGTAGCGGTGCGTACGCGTCCCGAGCCGAAGCCGTATGAGAGCGGGAAGGTCTATCATGTTTACCCTCGCGATTACACAGGATCGAAAGAGGAACCGAACTTTATGAACCTGATGGGAGCGTATTACACCGGATGGTGCGAGGCTGACTGGTGGGATGTTAATCCGCCACGGGTTCAACCCGGCGATACCATACTGGTCCACGCCGGTGTTTATAAAGATGACTGGAATTTCTACGGGGGAGATATCTGGGACCAGTGTATGGGTACTTCTTTCCAGGGGACATATTACCTGAGAGCTAAAGGAACACCAGACAAGCCTATCGTTATCAAAGGCGCCGGCGACGGTGAGGTCATTTTCGACGGCAACGGCAATTTTAACCTCTTCAATGTTATGGTGGCCGATTACCATTATTTCGAAGGACTGACCTTCCGCAATACATATGTCGCCATTCTGGCAGGCCAGAAGCATATGCTCGGCTGCAGCGGACTGACGGTCAAGCGATGCCGCTTCGAGGATATCGATAAAGGCATTCATAATCACTGGGCAGGCTCGAAGGATTTTTATATTGCCGATAACACTTTTATCGGCAGGAATAATCCGGACACGGTATGCTGCTGGAATTACCCGGGTAAGGTATCTGAAAAGCATTCCCTCAGACCCCGGCGAGAATCTCGTCATCCTTATGAGAAATGCCTGTCAGAATATGCGGTAAAAATTTGCGGGGCGGGTCATGTCGTCTGCCACAATTATGTTGCAAACTTCCATGACGGTATCGACCATGCTACTTACGGTGTCCCGGACGGCTACCCTCCTTACGAACATCCGGATGTCTATCCGGTGGAGGAAGTGTTACGTACGGACAAGATGTTTGTTTCCAACGATATCTACAATAACATCATCACCAACATGCATGACGATTTCATTGAAGCCGACGGGGGAATGTATAACATGCGGGTATTCCGTAATCTCTGCCTGAACGCCGGTACCAACGGTGTGAGTACACAGCCGCTGCTGGGAGGCCCGGCCTATTTCATCAGGAACATTCTCTATAATGTCCCGAAGGGTATCAAACATGCTGCCAATCCGTCAGGCGTACTCTATTATCACAATACGTTTATTACCAAAGTGACAGGCACTGTGGGTTCGAACTATCATTTCAGGAACAATCTCTTTCTCGGATGGATACCCGCGGAAACTCTCTTCACCGTAGACACTTTCACCAATTACACTTCGTCGGACTACAACGGGTTCCGTCCGGACCCGGAAGCGGAGTACTCTTTCATATGGACGTCTCCTTCATTTGAAAAACCGAGGGACTACACCGCTTCCAGGGAGGAGCGTAAATATAAAAGTTTCGATGATTACGCCGATTCCACCGGTCAGGACAAGCATAGCGTGATTGTAGATTATGATATATTTCAGAAGGTCCGACCGGTAGGTGACGTCACTAATGTTTATAAGGTCGAGGACCTGGATTTCAGGCTCAGACCGGGTACCGCTGCGGTTGACGCCGGGTGTATCCTCCCTAACTTAAATGACGACTTTACCGGCGGAGCACCTGACCTCGGAGCACTGGAGGTCGACCAGCCACTACCTGTCTATGGGCCGCGACCTTAACAGGCAATACTGGCATGACCGAAGCCTATTATGCCTAGGTTGCTCCACACCTTTCAGAGATACTTAAGGAGTCTATCAGGTAGTAAGAAGGGTATGTAACACCTCTTGTGAAGCCGAGGCTTGATATCGAGCTTAACGAAGATGTAGTGAAAAAACACATGTATAAGGGGCACTGAAGTTGTAAAATATATTCGGACCAGGGAAGATAAGGCCACTCACAAGGAGGTAATAAGGAAAATGAGGTAAACTGAGATATAGACTACCGTGAAAATAAATGAAAGGGATTGAGGATAATATGGACTTGAAACTTGAAGGGAAAGTTGCACTTGTAACCGGTACAGCCAGTCAAATCGGTATGGGCAATGCTATCTGCAAATATCTAGCAAACGAGGGGTGCGATATAATTTCAGTTGACATAGACCTTGAGGGAGCGAAAAAGACAGCAGATGCTATCAAGACCTCAGGAAAGAAAGCTGTTGCATATAAAGCAGATGTGTCTAAAGGGGATGAGGTTGACGAAATGGTAAAGGAGGCGCTGAAGGAATCTGGCAGGATAGATATACTGGTAAATACTGCCGGCTTGTCATCCGGAGGACCAACGCCTTTTACTGAACAAAAACAAGAGACCTGGGATAAAGATATAGGTGTGAACCTTTACGGGACGATGAATTGCTCTAAGGCGGTTATTCCCAGTATGGTAGAAAACAGATACGGTAAGATTGTCAATTTTTCGTCAATTGCGGCTAAAGAACCTCTTCTTGGTTCATACGCTGCAGCTAAGGCGGCAGTAATATCCATTACCAGGGGACTAGCAGCGCGATATGGACCCGAAGGAATAAATGCGAACGCTATTGCCCCGGGCGTATTAGCGACTAACTTCTTTGGAGAAATGGACGAGCGCCTTACCAAAATGTTCGAAGGTATGGCAGAGCGTGTTCCTATGAGGAGGATTCAGACAGTTGAGGATATAGCAAATGCAGTAGCATTTTTAGTCTCGGATGTCTCCAGGAACATTACAGGACAGTGTCTCCAGGTGGACAGCGGGCTGGTTATGCTTTAGGCTAGACTATAGACTACCAAGTTAAATATCAAAGGTAGCGTTTAGATAACAATCCGGACCTTTGTTCAGTGCCTAATATTTCAGTCAAATATCGTCTCAACGATAGAACGCATTACTCGATTATGAGTCCAGGTTAGCGGTCGGTACAAATTGCGGCGGGCGGCGTACTCTTGTTGCCTGTTCAAAAGCATCTCTTTCGGGACGGGTCCGGAACTGAAATCACGGACGCTTCTCCTGGCTTTAATTGCTTCGATTGCATCCATTATTTATACCTACGGCTTTTTTGTGTGCAGGCAGAAGTATAACACAGCCAAACCGGATTCTGTTATAATTTGTCCATGACTGAAAAAGCCAATCAACCTGAATTCATACCCGGACTCGAGCTGGCGGAAGGTTTCTTTCACGAGCTGGTAAAACCGATTCTGGATACTCATTATCCAGGTCTGAGTTATTCGGCGGCACTTATCGGCACCAGCTCCGAAGTGCTCGGGTTCGATACCGCGATGTCCGCAGACCATCACTGGGGACCCCGGGCGATGCTGTTCCTTACTCAGGATGATTACAGGTCCAAGCGGCGCGCTATCCGGGCGAAACTAGGTGAAAAACTGCCGGCATCATACAGGGGCTATTCCACCAATTTCTCTGAACCCGACCCTGAAGATAACAATGTTCAGATTATGCAGTCCGTAGTTTCGGGACCGGTAAACCACCGTGTAGAGACGTACACTGTAAACGGATTCTTCTCTCATTATCTGGGTATAGATGTGGAAAAGGAACTCCAGCCTGTCGACTGGCTGACTCTGCCGCACCAGAAACTCCGCTCGATTATAGCCGGCAAAGTATTTCACGACGACCTGGGACTGGATGAAATCCGCGCCCGCTTTACCTGGTATCCCTACGACGTGTGGCTCTATATCATGGCTTCGTTATGGATGCGTATCAGCCAGGACGAACACCTGATGGGTAGAGCGGGTCTGGCAGGAGATGAAAACGGTTCGATTATTATCGGCGCCCGCCTGGTCAGGGATATTATGCGACTGGCTTTCCTGATGGAGAAAGAGTATCCGCCTTATGCCAAGTGGCTGGGGACGGCTTTTTCCCGCCTGAAGTCCGGCGACAGGTTGACGCCAGCGATTACAGACGCGCTTCATGCGGCGTCCTGGCAGGAGCGGGAAGATGCCCTGTGCAGGGCGTATCAGGTCCTTGCCGGAACGCACAATTCTCTGGAGATAACCGAGCCGCTTCCGGTTGAAGTAGCGCAATTCTTCGGGCGGCCTTTCAGAGTTATATGGGGAGAGAGGTTTGCAAAGGCTATTATCCGGCGGATACAAGACCCGCAGGTGGTACCTTTAACGGGACGCAGTCTAATGGGGAGTATCGATATTATCAGCGATAATACAGATTTTCTGGAAGATGCATCACTTCGGAAGAATCTGAAGTCTCTTTTTGAGTGATGTACGGATAAAGCACCCTTAATATACTCGGGGAGGGAAATCTAGTATTCCTATCTCTTTATTTATCCTCTCCCCCGGTTACGAAGCACCCCCTCTCCTTAAAAAGGCAAGGGGGTGCCTCGAAAAAGGATTGTTATGCTGCTGGGGGTTTTCTTTAAAAAGAGGTGGAAACAGTCTAAGAGGTAAATAAGGCAACCATATATTAATGTCTTCATACCGACTCCATATCGGGTACGGGTTCAACCAGAACGGTTCACCATGAACGGGGTAAACTCCATTCGGTATCCAGATTGGTACAGTCAGGCGCGACCTCTGGATTCCCGCTCAGGTTGGGAATGACAAAGTAGGGGGTGTGAAGAGAGGTTCACCCTGAAGAGTTCTCCCTGAAGGGACACAAGGGGATGGGGTTCAGAATAAGAACAGATATCACCACCCCATCAACATGGCTTCGTCCTGTTCTTTGGTGGATTCTACGCCGTCAAGTTTGGCTTCGAGCAACAATTCCAGGATTTGTTTCATACGGGGTCCGGGTT
>CAZIYN010000191.1:0-4614 GCA_964543495.1 uncultured Dehalococcoidales bacterium
CCCTATTCTCAAGCGCTAGAGCCATATCACGGTAGTCGTTGTAGAACAGGATATCTAATGGGTCGAAAAGTTCATCCTACCGGTTTTAGAATCGGAGTAATACGCGACTGTCAGGCCAAGTGGTATGCCGACAAGCATTACGCTGAATTTCTGCAGGAAGATTTGAAACTTCGGAAGGGGATTCAGGAAAAGTACGCGGAAGCCGCCGTTTCTCAGGTGGAAATAGAGCGGCAGGCGAATAAGGTTTCTATTACCATCTACACTGCTCGTCCCGGTATCGTTATCGGCAGAGGCGGCCAGAGAGTAGACGAAACGAGAGCCTACCTGGAAGACCTTGTCGGTAAAAAAGTACAGTTGAATATCCAGGAAATCCAGCGTCCCGAACTGGATGCCTATCTGGTAGCCAAGCAGATTGCCGAGCAGATTGAAAGAAGAGTCGCTTTCAGAAGAGCGATGAAACAGACGATGCTCCGGACGATGCAGGCAGGCGCGAAAGGGATGAAAGTAAGCAGTTCCGGCAGACTGGGCGGAGCTGAAATTGCCCGCCGCCTGACGATGCACGAGGGACAGGTCCCTCTTCATACGTTACGAGCGGATATAGATTACGGGTTTGTTGAAGCCAGGACGCCGATGGGACGAATCGGTATAAAAGTATGGATATATAAAGGTGACGTCCTGCCCGAACCGAAGGAAGAAGAACTGGAAGAAGGAATTCTGGAATCGGCGGCTGAAGTTGTAGAGACGGCAGAGGAAGCCGAAGTGGTTGAAGAAGAAGAAAAAGCCGAAGAACCTGTGGCTGAGGTGGAACCGGTCGCCGAAGTCGAGGCAGTTACCGAAGAAGAGAAGGTCGAAGAACCCGTTGCTGAAGCGGTAGCTGTCGAGGAAGAGAAGGCCGAAGAGCCGGTAGCCGAGGAAAAGGTGAAAAAACCGGCGGCTGAGGAGAAACCGAAGAAGACGACGACACGGAGAAGGAAGAAGGCCACAGAAGCTAAAGAAGAGAAGGCCGAAGAGCCGGTAGCCAAGGAAAAGGCGAAAAAACCAGCGGCTAAGGCAAAACCTGCCGCTGAAGAAGAGGAAAACAGTGCTACAACCTAAGAGAGTTAAATTCCGGAAAGTCCAGAAGGGGCGCCGAAGGGGTAAAGCTAATTCCGGAAATACGATTACTTTCGGTGACTACGGCCTGCAGGCTCAGGAATCGGCTTGGCTTACCGCCCGGCAGATTGAAGCGGCACGCCGCGCTATCACACGTCATGTCCGCCGAGGCGGAAATGTCTGGATTCGTGTTTTTCCGGATAAGCCGATAACCAAGAAAGCGGCTGAAACCCGTATGGGTTCCGGTAAAGGAGCTCCGGACCACTGGGTAGCCGTGGTTAAACCGGGCAGAATATTATTTGAAATGACCGGGGTTGCCGAGGATGTCGCTAAAGAAGCGATGAGGCTTGCCTCGCACAAACTTCCAATAAGCACCAAGTTTCTGACAAGAGAAACCGGGATTGTTGCCGGAAGTGAATAAAAAGCGGGAGATTAACCTGAAGTGAAAGTAGAAGAGATTCGGGCGTTGAAACCCGCAGAACTGGAAAAGCAGCTTGAGGAAGCGCATAAAGAGTTATTTGACCTTCGCTTCCGGGTTTCTACCAGGCAACTGGTAAACCATAATGAAATCCGGAGGGTAAAGAAGGATATTGCCAGAATGAAAACCGTACTGCGTGAAAGGGAACTGGAGATAAGATAGGCTGCCCGGCAGAATGTGCGGGAAGCCGGTTAAGGAATAATAATGGAAAAACATCAAAAAACACGGATAGGGCGCGTAGTCAGCGATAAAATGAATAAAACCGTGGTTGTTGCGGTTGAGACGTCCAAGCGTCATCCGCTGTACCGGAAGATAATGAGACGGGCAGTGAAATATAAAGCCCACGACGAGCAGAATGCCTGCAAGGAAGGCGATGTAGTCAGAATTATAGAGACACGTCCTCTATCCAGAGAGAAACGGTGGCGCGTCAGTGAAATTATTACCAGGAAGGAAGCAGTTGAGATTAAACCCGACGAGATTTCATGATACGGGTTATAAGGATATAGCAGGATGATTCAGACAAACTCCAGACTGAAAGTAGCAGATAACACCGGTGCCAGGCAGATTATGTGTATCGGAATTCTGGGCGGCACGGGTAAGAAATACGCCAGAGTGGGTGATGTTATCACCGCTTCCGTAAAGAGGGCTATCCCCGGTGGTTCCGTCAAGAAGGGAGAAGTGGTCAGGGCTGTCATAATCCGCACTACCTACCCCTACCGCCGACCTGACGGGTCCTCGATTCGGTTCGATGAGAATGCGGCAGTGATATTAACGGATAAGAACAATCCCAAGGGTACCCGGATATTCGGTCCGGTAGCCAGGGAGATGAGAGAAAAGAATTTCACCAAGATTATATCGCTGGCGCCTGAGGTTCTGTAATTATGAAAATAAGAAAAAATGATAACGTACTGGTAATAGCAGGCAAGGATAGAGGCAAGAAGGGCAAGGTCCGGTTTGCCTATCCCAAGAAGGGAAGGATTCTTGTTGAAGGAATTAATTTCGTTAAAACACATGCCAGAGCTACCGGTCAAGTAAGGCAGGCAGGCATAATCGAGCGGGAAGAGTCTATTAATACATCCGACGTTATGCTGATATGCGGTAAGTGCAACCGTGCCACCCGGGTTGGCTACCGGCATCTGGATGCGGGGAAAAAGGTCCGAGTATGCAGGGCATGTAATGAGGTGATTGACTAGATGTCCCGGATGAAAGACAAATACAGGAATGAAGTAGCGCCTGCTCTTAAAGAGCGCGGCGAATATGAGAATATCATGGAAGTACCGCGCCTGGAAAAAGTGGTGCTGAATATCGGCGTGGGCGAAGCGATTCAGAATGCCAAAGCCCTTGAATCGGCGGAAGCTGACCTGGCGACAATAACGGGACAGCATCCGATAACTACCCGTGCCAAGAAGTCAATCGCTAATTTCAGGTTAAGGGAAGGCATGACGGTCGGTCTAAAGGTAACTCTCCGCGGGGAGCGGATGTATGATTTTCTGGATAAGCTGATGAACACGGTTTTATGCCGCATTCGTGAGTTTCAGGGAGTTCCCAGAAACTCTTTCGACGGGCGGGGTAATTACACCCTCGCCTTTAGAGAGCAGACCGTTTTCCCTGAAATAGATTACGATCAGATAGATAAGGTAAGAGGGCTGGAAGTATCCATAGTCACCACAGCCCGGACGGACGAGGAAGGAAGGCAGCTTCTTGAGCTGATGGGGATGCCTTTCGCCGCTGAATAAATGGAGATGTAATGGCAAAAAAATCTGAGATTGCTAAATGGAAGCGGGAACCTAAATACAAAGTACAGCAGCATAACAGGTGTAATGTTTGCGGAAGACCCCGCGCTTATATCCGTAAATTCGGCTTGTGCCGTATCTGCTTCCGCGAGCTTGCTTTACTCGGGCAGATTCCCGGGGTAAGGAAATCCAGCTGGTAATCATAAATAATAATCTGGAAAGAAAAAGGCTAATTATGAGTGATAGTCTGAAGGAGGAAGAGTGACCATCTCAGACCCGGTAGCGGATATGCTGACCAGGATACGAAATGCTGTTATGGTCAGGCACGATTCGGTGCTTGTACCGTCCTCGAAGATGAAAGTAGCTATTGCGAAGATTCTGAAAGACGAAGGTTTTATCACCGATTACGAGCTGGTTAAAGGTAAAACTCACCAGACCATAAAAATGCAGCTTAAGTACGATGATAACGACGAGCCGATGATTACCGGACTGGAACGGGTAAGTAAGCCCGGACTGAGGGTATACGTCGGCCAGAAGGAAATTCCCCGGGTAGCCGGTGGACTGGGCATTGCTATTGTCTCCACATCGAAAGGTGTGATGACGGGACAGCGTGCCTGGCGGGAAGGAATCGGCGGGGAATTGCTTTGCTACGTATTATAGAGAGGTAATGGAGCGACAATAATGTCTAGAATAGGGCAGATGCCGATAGATGTCCCGCAGGGTGTTACCGTGGAAATCAGCGAGGACGAGGTTGCCGTAAAGGGACCGAAAGGAGAACTTAAGCGCCCCGTTAATCCTGAGATGATTATCACCCTGGAAGATAATACATTAACGGTTGCCCGGCCTACCGATGGCAGGGAGCATCGCTCCATGCACGGTTTAACGAGGACCCTGGTGGCAAATATGGTTGAGGGAGTCACCAAAGGTTTCGAGAAAGTACTGGAAATCGTTGGGGTCGGCTATCGTGCTGAGAAAAAGGGAGAGAAACTGGAATTACGTATCGGATTCTCCCATATGGTAGAGGTGGAGCCAATGCCGGGTACTTCTCTGGACGTGGAAAGAGGTACACGTATCACGGTATCGGGTATAGATAAAGAGATAGTCGGAGAAATGGCGGCAAGAATAAGGGCAATACGTCCGCCTGATGCCTACAAAGGTAAGGGAATCAGGTACGCCAATGAAACAATCCGCCTGAAGCCGGGTAAAGCCGGCAAGGCTATAGGCAGGACTCAGTAATATGGCAAAAGAAAGTCGAAGAGAAGCCAGAATTAGAAGGCATGCCAGGGTTAGAGCCAAGATTAAGGGTACCTC
>CAZIYN010000192.1:0-4575 GCA_964543495.1 uncultured Dehalococcoidales bacterium
CGAATAAACAACGCCGGGAGCAGTTCCACACCGAACTGACTCCACTCGGTCTCGGACTGGAAGACAGGATGACCACTCCCGTAGGCACGCTTTCAGGTGGCCAGAGGCAGGCTCTTTCACTTGTGATGGCGACCCTGAGCAATCCCTCGATATTGTTACTCGATGAGCATATCGCCACGCTGGACCCCAACACCGCCAGGATTGTCCTAGAACTTACTGAAATGATAGTCCAGCGGGAAAATATGACGGCAATGATGGTCACCCATAATATGGAGACTGCTCTCCGCTATGGTAACAGACTGATAATGATGCATAAAGGCAGGATAATCGTGGACCTGACTCATGAACAGAGAAAAAATCTCACTGTTGCAGACCTGGTAACCGCTTTTGAAAGAGCCAGTGGCGAGCAGTTTGCCGATGACAGTATATTACTGAGTTCCGCCGAGTCCGACTAGACATTGAACAGGAAGGTGATTACGTCGCCGTCCTGTACCAGGTAGTTCTTCCCTTCAAGCCGGAGTAGCCCTCTCTTTTTAGCTTCGGGATAACCGCCGCAATTCACAAGGTCGTCGTATCCGATAACCTCCGCCCGGATGAAACCCTTCTCCATATCGGAGTGAATTTTACCGGCGGCTTTTACAGCTTCGGTACCTTTATGCACAGACCATGCTCTCACCTCGGAAGAGGCAGTGGTGAAAAAGGTGATAAGGCCCAGCAGTTCGTATGAAAGTCTTATCACGCGGTCGATTCCCGGTTCTATTATTCCGTATTCAGAACGCATCTCTCCGGCGGCTTCTTCATCCAGCTGCGATAACTCCATCTCAAGCTCGCCGCACATAGCGGTAACCCGGCAGTTTTTCTGCGAATAAAGTGCATCAAGTCCTGCCACGATATCATTTGCATCGGAAATCTGGTCTTCTCCGATATTGACGATAACAAGCATCGGTTTTTCCGACAATAGCTGGTAGCCGGAAAGATATTTCTTCTCCTCGGCTGCCAGTTCCATTTCGCGGACCGGGATATCTTTCTCGAGCGAATCTTTAATCCGGTTTACAATCTCCTGCTCTTTCAGCAGAGCAGACCTCTCGGGAGGTTGTGCTCCCTTCAGAGAGATATCTATTCTCTCCAGTCGCCTCTCCAGTAATCCTAAATCAGAAAAGGCAAGCTCCAGGTCCATATTAGCAATATCTCTTTCGGCATCCAGGCTACCCTCTATATGGGGTATAGTGTCGTCTCTGAAAACACGGACTACATTTATCAGGGCGCTGACATTACTTAGCCTGGCAAGTAACTGGCCGCCGATACCCTTGTCGAGGCTGATGTCCTTAACCGAAGCACCTATATCTACATATGTCGAAGAAACGGGTACGACCTTATCAGGTTCAAGAATATTTGAAAGTCCGGCGAGCCGAGGCTCGGGGACGATTGCCGTTCCGATATGCGCCGTCCCTTCAGATGTATATTTATCCGTATCCGCTCCGCCGCCGGTTAAACAGTTGAATATTGTAGTCCGGCCGCTTTTAGGCAGCCCTATTATACCGATATCGACACTCATTTATTATTAAACCTCTATGGTATGAGGTGACTAATGTCCGGACTTGATAATATCTCTGGCGTATTTCAGCGCCTGTTCTCTTTCATTCTTGGTCAGTTGTTCATTCGCAGCCAGTTCCAGCAGCGCAAGAAGCGCTTCGCGGGTCCCGATATTTCCGATATATTTAATCGTATCGGCCCTTACTTTTATCGGGAGTACCATATCAGTGGCTACATCAACCAGCTTTTTCAGCTCATCAGGTGTTTCAGCCATACATTTTCTCCTTTATGCATAAGTTTTCTCTTACAAAAAGAAGGTTCTTAATATTTTACTCTTTGTCATAGTATTCTTCAATCGGCCCGGGTATGCTGTCAAGTTTGTTCGTACCGCGATATGTCTTGACAATCCGTTTTCATAAAGTTAAAATTATGTCCGCTGGATATCTTTTCAGGCATACACCGGTTTAATAGCATTTTACTTTTTTCTGCCATATTACCTGGTAAGTATCAGGCGTAATAACAGCTGTGTAATGACTAATGGATATAATTAAAATTTGTCTCAAGGAGCATAGTATATGAAAATAGGAGTTCCCAAAGAGATAGTCGAAGGTGAGCGCCGGGTTGCCTTAGCTCCGGATATTGTTAAAAAGGTAATTGATACAGGCGCAGAAATACTGGTAGAGAAAGGGGCAGGTGAAGCTGCCTCTTTGCTTGACAGCATGTATCAGGAAGCCGGTTGTAAAATTATCGGTGACTCCGCCAGTATTTACAAGGACTGTGATGTTATCCTTAAAGTTCAGAAACCCGAAGACAAAGAAGTCGACATGCTGAAGGAAGGGCAGGTGCTGATTGCATCACTGTCACCTCTTGTCAACCATGACCTGATTAAGAAACTCGCCGGTAAAAAGGTCACCAGTTTCAGTATGGATGCTATCCCCCGTATCGCTCGTGCCCAGAGAATGGACTCCTTATCATCGCAGGCCTCGATATCAGGGTATAAAGCCGTACTAATCGGTGCATCCAGGCTCGGTAAATACCTTTCGATGATGATGACTGCCGCAGCGACAATGCCTCCGGCGAAAGTACTCATTCTGGGTGCCGGTGTTGCCGGCTTGCAGGCAATCGCAACGGCCCATCGTCTGGGCGCAGTCGTGGAAGCGTTCGATGTCCGCCCCGTTGTAAAGGAACAGGTTGAGAGTCTCGGGGCAACGTTCATTGAACTCGATATCGAAGCTGATGCGGAGGATGCCGGCGGATACGCAAAGGAACTCTCGGAAGACCATGCCGAACGCGAAAGAGAATTAATCAAGGAGCACGCGGTTGTATCCGATATTATCATTACCACTGCACTGGTCCCCGGAAGAACGGCTCCAATCCTGGTAACAAAAGATATGGTAGAAGGAATGAGACCCGGCTCGGTGATTGTAGACCTGGCTGCTGAAACCGGCGGCAACTGCGAATACACGAAGCCAGGCGAGGAAATATTGGAACACGGAGTTATAATATGCGGTCCCCTGAACCTCCCCAGCGACATGGCTACAACCGCCAGCCAGCTTTATTCGCGGAATATTTCCGGATTGGTCCTTCTTATGCTCAGTGAAGGAAAGATCGACCTTAATTTCGAAGATGTAATAATTAACGACTGTTGTATTACCCATGAAGGTGAAATACGCGGCAGATATAAAGACGAAATAAAATAATATATCACCGGTAAAAAGAACAAGAAGGAGATATTATATATGGAAACAGACTTTATGCTTTTACTCTATGTTTTTGTTCTTGCTATGTTTGCCGGATATGAGGTTATCACCAAGGTGCCCCCGATTCTGCACACGCCTCTTATGTCCGGCGCAAACGCCATTTCCGGCGTCTGTCTGATTGGTGCAATACTTGTTACCGGGCCTACAGGCGAAGGGGCAGTAACGGCGAGTATCATACTTGGTGTGCTTGCCGTGGTAATGGCAACCATCAATGTTGTCGGCGGCTTTATGGTGACCGACCGCATGCTGGCAATGTTCAAGAAAGAATAATAGGAGTGTAGATTGTGGAAGTATCACCTGTATACAGTATAGCTTATCTTATAGCCGCCGTCCTGTTTATTCTCGGCCTTATGCGAATGAGCACTCCGAAGACGGCAAGAGCAGGAAACATAATGGCCGCAGTCGGCATGCTAATCGCAATTGTCGCAACGCTGCTGCTCAAGGAAGTCCTGAATTATTTATGGATTTTTGTCGGTATGGCTATCGGCGGCATTATCGGAGGAGTAGCAGCACGTACCGTTAAAATGACCCAGATGCCCCAAATGGTGGGCATTTACAACGGCTTCGGTGGTGGAGGTTCACTGCTGATTGCCATTGCCGAGTTTGTCCGCATAAGTGCGCAGACTGCTTTCACGGCGATGGACTCGGTAACCATTGTAATAACTATCCTTATAGGTTCGGTTACTTTTTCAGGCAGTATGATAGCCTTCGGTAAACTTCAGGGGCTGGTACCGTCCAGACCTGTTACCTATCCGGGGCAAAATATCGTTAATGCAATAATATTCCTGGTAATTCTGGCAGGAATGATCTGGCTGATTGTGGTACCGGGTAATATCGTCATCATGATTGTCCTGGTAGCTGCAACTCTTGTCCTCGGCGTCCTGCTTGTTATACCTATCGGCGGAGCCGATATGCCTGTTGTTATCTCGCTCCTGAACTCATATTCAGGCCTGGCTGGATGCGCTGCGGGTTTCGTACTCGGAAATATGTTCCTTATTATCAGCGGCGCCCTCGTCGGTGCTGCCGGCTTCATCCTCACCAGGATTATGTGCAAGGCTATGAACCGCTCACTGGGTAACGTTATGTTCGGAGCTTTCGGAGCCGTCGTGCAGTCCGCCGGAGGCGGTGAAGGTGAAGAGGAAAAGGTAGTCAGAGAGGCTACACCGGAAGACGTAGGCATGCTTCTCGGTTATGCCAAGTCGGTCATCTTCGTTCCGGGTTACGGTCTGGCAACATCACAGGCTCAACATCATGTTGCCGAGCTTGCCCAGATTCTTGAAAT
>CAZIYN010000193.1:0-4567 GCA_964543495.1 uncultured Dehalococcoidales bacterium
CCCTGGTGTCGTACATCCGCACCGGCGAAGCGTCCCCGGTCAGGTATTTCTCTATCGCCATTGCCCCTCTCCTGCCGGCGGCGATAGCCTCGATAACCATATCCGGACCGGTAACGAAATCACCTCCGGCAAATACCCCTTCCACGTTCGTCGCTAGGGTATTACCGTCCACAACCAGAGTTTCCCAGCGCGTCCGTTCCAGAGCACTGTCGGCAGGAAGGAACGAGAGGTCCGGCGCCTGACCGACCGCCGCAATAACGGTATCGGCTTCGACTGCGAACTCGGAATCGGGAATCGGCACCGGGCGTCTCCTGCCACCGGCATCTATTTCTCCAAGCTGCATTTTTACGCAGTGGAGTCCGTTTACCTTCCAGTTCTCGTTTGTTATTCTGGTGGGGTTGACCAGGAAATTCACCTTGATACCCTCGGCAACCGCCTCGTCATATTCCACTTCCGTGACCGGCATTTCATCCTTCGACCTGCGGTAATAGATATTCACTTCTTCAGCACCGAGACGGAGAGCCGTCCGCGCCGAGTCCAGCGCCACATTTCCTCCGCCGATAACAGCCACCCGTCTGCCGATATCCACCTGTCTGCCGAGCCTGACATCTCTGAGGAACCTGAGTCCGTAATAGAAGTTTTCAACGTCCTCAAGTTCACCCGGAATACCTAACTGCTGGCTTCTCTGGGCCCCCGCAGCGATGAATACCGCCTCGTAGCCTCCACTCTTCAAATTATCGATTGTGAAGTTGGTGGTAATCGGAGTGTTATACCTTATCTCGACTCCGCATTTTTGGATGTATTCAATCTCTGCCTGGATTACTTCGCGGGGCAGGCGGAACTGCGGAATAGCCACGGAAAGCATCCCTCCGCCCACAGGCAATGCTTCGAACACGGTGACGGGATAACCTGATTGAGCCAGGAAGTATGCGCAGGCAAGACCTGTCGGACCGGCACCTACCACGGCGATTTTCCTTTTTTTCGTTACCGGGAATGGTTCCGGTTCGGGCAGGTCAGTAATATTACCGAAATACCAGTCGGCGGAAAACCTCTTCAAAGCTCTTATCGCCACCGGGTCATCGAGTTCACCCCTGCGGCATCTTCTTTCGCAGGGATGGTGGCAGATACGACCACAGATGGCAGGGAAGGGGTTCCGCTCTCTAATCGTGCTTACCGCTTCGAGGTACTCGCCGGCGGCTATGTGGGCAACGTATTTAGGAACGTTAATCCCCACCGGGCAGGTATGCTGGCAGGGAGATATCATCAGAGCATCGCAGACCGCCGCCGGGCATTTCTTCTCCCTGATATGAGCTTCATATTCGTCTCTAAAATATTCCAGGGTGGTCAGAATGGGATTGGGACAGGTCTGTCCGAGACCACACAAAGATGCTTCTTTTACGGTCCTGGCTATGTTGTAGAGGGTATCGATGTCTTCCTCACGTCCCTTGCCCTGGGTAATCCTGGTAAGGATTTCAAGCATTTGTTTTGTACCGAGCCGGCAGGGAGAGCACTTACCGCAGGACTCGTCCTGAGTAAAACTGAGGAAATAACGGGCAATCTCCACCATGCAGGTGCCTTCATCCATCACCACCATACCACCCGAACCCACAATCGACCCCAGTTTGGCAAGAGTTTCGTATTCTACCGGCGTGTCCAGGTACTGGACTGGAATGCACCCGCCGGAAGGACCGCCAGTCTGCACAGCCTTGAAACGTTTCTCCCTGGGAATGCCCTCGCCGATATCGAATATAATATCGGTTAACCGCGTACCCATCGGCACTTCCACCAGTCCGCTGTTGGTAATCTTCCCGGTGAGGGCGAATATGGCAGTACCTTTACTGCTCTCTGTCCCGATTCCGCCGAACCAGTCGGCACCTTTATCTATAATAATCGGAATCGTCGCCAGACTTTTTACGTTGTTGATATTGGAGGGTTTACCGTCCAGCCCGGAATTAGCCGGGAAGGGCGGACGGGGTCTCGGCATGCCGCGACGACTCTCGATGGAAGCCATAAGGGCCGTCTCTTCACCGCAGACAAATGCCCCGGCACCTTCCTTTACATAAATATTTAAGTTAAAACCGGAGCCAAGGATATTCTCTCCCAGAAATCCGGCTTCTTTTGCCTGTTCGAGAGCAATATATACTCTTTTTATTGCCAGCGGGTACTCGGCACGGGCGTATATATAACCTTCGTTGGCTCCGGTAGCATAGGCTCCGATGGCCATACCCTCTAGAACAGCATGAGGGTCTGCCTCCAGTATGGAGCGGTCCATAAAAGCCCCCGGGTCGCCTTCGTCTGCGTTACAAATCATATACTTTTTATCGCCCGGTGCTTCAGCAAGCCGTTCCCATTTAAAACCGGTGGATACTCCGGCGCCTCCTCTACCCCTCAGACCGGATTTACCAACTTCCTCTAATACCTGCTCCGGAGTCATTCCGGTAAGCGCTTTCTTCAGTGCTTCGTAGCCACCGACGGCGATATACTGCTCGATTTTCTCCGGATTGATATGACCGCAGTTCCGCAGGACGACACGCTGCTGTTTATCATAAAAGTTAATTTCTGAATAATACTTCACGGGTTTACCCGTAGCCGGATCGCGGTAGAAAAGACGTTCCACGGGTTTCCCGTCGCGCAGGTGGGAGACAACAATCTCCGTAGCGTCTTCAGCCTGGACATGAGTGTAAAAGATACCCTCTGGCTCTACAACTACGTTAGGGCCTTGCTCGCAGAAACCGTGACAGCCGGTGAGGTCGACCCCGACATCCTTCAGACCCTGCATGGCAATCTCTTCTTTAAGCACATCATAAACGGCATCCGAACCGGCAGAGACGCAACCCGTGCCCTGGCATACAAAAATGGTGCGGTTATTTTGCATCCTGCCCTCCGTCTACCCTGAATAACTGCTCGATTTTTTTGGGGTTCAAATGACCGTGTGTTTTATCACCGATAACCATATTCGGAGCCAGTGCACAAACACCGATGCAGGCAACCGTTTCGAGGGTGTATTCGAGGTCTTCCGTGGTTTCGCCTTCATCTATGCCGAGCTGCTGCTTGACCAGCTTGAGAATCGTTTTCCCTCCACGTACATGACAAGCTGTACCCCTGCAGACTCTGACGGTCTTTTTCCCTTTCGGCTCCGTATAAAGCTGAGCGTAAAAGGAAATTACCCCCTGCACCTGGCTGGGGAAAAGTCCTAGAGCCTCCGAAATTATATCTATGGACTCGGGAGGAATATATCCGAACTCGTCCTGGATTTTCTGCACCAGCGGTATTAAAGCCCATCTCTGAGAGCTGAATTCAGCGACGATATCTTTCATCCTGTTCAACTCGGTTTTCGTTATTACCTTTTTATCAATCATCGGACTCAATCCTTTCAGTTCCGACCGGCGTTTCTATCAGGTACCCGTTTGCATATTTACTTAACCGGCTGCTTCTCGAACTCCTCGTGCCACTTCCGAATTTATACAAACCAGTTCTTTCGGGAAGAGCAGAAGCAGCTTCTTTCTCAGGATCAAACTCTACAGGTGAAAGTACGGAAACTCCGGTATCCGCCGGGCCTCCGTACACGGATTCGGCAATCTCATCCGTAATCTGCTGAAGTGATGTATAAGGAAAAGGACTGCCCATCTTCTCTGCTAGGCGTAATATAATCTCCCGGTCCGGCAGGCTTTCGCCGGGAGGCTCGATAACCTTATTCAGACGATTTATCGTCCCTTCGAATCCGGTGAATGTCCCTTCTTTCTCGGCGAAACTTGCTGCCGGGAATACAACCGTCGCCATTTCGGCGGTCTCGGTACGGAATATATCCTGAACGACGAGTAAATCAAGCTTTGAAAGAGCCTCTTCAACCAGACTCCGGTCGTGAAAACTCAATAAGGGATTATCTCCCATAATCCATAACGCCTTAATCTTCCCCACCCTTGCCTGCTCCATTATCTCTATGGCGGTTAGACCGGGTTTTTCAGGGATTTTAGTAGCCCAGATTTTTTCGAACTCGGTTCGTGCTGCTCCGTCAGTTACTTTTCTGCATCCCGGAAGGAAATCGGGCATCGCTCCCATATCCATTGCGCCCCTGCTGTTGGCATCTTGCTGCAAAGGATAAACACCATCTCCGGCATTCCCGGTCAGGACAGCCAGATTATTCAGAGCCTGTACGCAGCCGGCACCGGACTTATATCCGGTAATTCCCGTGCCGTAGATAATCGCCGCTCTGGAGGCTTCCGCGTAGAGCCTGGCAGCATCCTGAACGTCACCTGCCTTGACTCCCGTTTTAGATTCCACGAACTCAGGCGTATATTTTTCCAGTCCAGCGGCATAAGTTTTATATTCATTTGAATTAGTATCGAAATCCGCCAGCCCTTCCTCGGTAATCACTTTAGCCATACCATTCAGCAGTACTGCTCCCGTCCCTATTTTCGGCTGGAGCCGGATATGCGCAAACGAAGACAGACCCGTCTCCCCGGGGTCCATAAGTACCAGTTTCGCTTTGTTAAACTTCACCGCTCTCTTTATCGCGTATTCCACAAGGGGAGCGGACGAACCGGGGTCAGCACCGATAACAATGATT
>CAZIYN010000194.1:0-4562 GCA_964543495.1 uncultured Dehalococcoidales bacterium
AATGGCGAAGAAGCTTGGTGCTACGGTGGTGGTCGACCCGATTAACGAAGACCTCGACGAAGCGGTGAAGAAACTTACCGACGGCAGGGGATTCGATACGGTGATAGACGCCAGCGGGAAGATTGCGGTGGCAAAGCAGGCCCTTTCAATGGTCGACAACTGCGGGACCATACTCTGGGCCGCCATGTATCCCCACGGAGCAGAGGTGGGTGTGTCACCTCAGTTTATGTACCAGAAAGAACTGACGATAAAATCGATTTTCGTATCACCCTACAGTTTCCACAGGGCGCTTAATCTTCTGTCGGTGCTCGACCTGGAACCTTTGATTTCCATAAAGCCTCTAGAGGATATAGTGGAAGCTTTCTACCAGCTGGCAAAGGGAGAAGGAATAAAAGTCCTGATGAAACCGTAAACGTTTGATATCAGGCGAGGGCAAGGGGATAAAACATAAATATTACGATGAGAACCGCCAGCAGGGCGCCGCTTACTGTCTGCGCCAGAGAATGGTACTCCAGTTCAACCCTTGACCAGGCGGTTAACGGGACCAGGGCAACGGATGCCGCCGCTATCCAACCGTAAATCAGTACCAGCACCGTTGCCGATGCGGCAACCATTGCGGTATGGATGCTTATCTTCCACCACAGGTTGATGAGCGTGAAGATAAGCACCATCGAAAGACCGGTGGCAAAGGCATAGACCAGCATCTGCGGTGCATTCATCCTGCTGAGGATAATGCAGCTTCCGGCCGCACAGAGGAATCCTACAAGGTAGATTCTCGTCCGCTGCTCGCGGGCGCTGATGAAAAAGTTGTCCAGCGAACCGTGCCTCATCATATAGATAATGACGATAAAAACGGGCAGCAGACTTATAGCCATCGAAATACCCGCCCATTTCATCGCTTCAGGCGTACTCGCCGACGATATAAAGGAAAACATTAAAATAAGCGCCAGACATATCAGGAACGGGTTCAGGATATTTGAAGTCAGGTTAGCTATTCTTTTCCGTGTGGTGATATTACTCTGTATTTCCATATAATGACTTGAATGTTTGCGGAGAACATTCCCTATATATAATATCCTATCACGCAATATATTACCAGTTTCTTGCAGGTTATGTTTATATTCAGGCGATTTCAGGTGTCATTGCGAGTCCCGATTTTATCGGGGCGAAGCAATCTCCAGGTTTAGGGATGACATTTCCTGTATTCAGAAGCAGAGATTGCCACGTCATCCCTCGATTACATCGAGGTCCTCCTCGCAATGACATCACCAACCTGTAAGAAAAATGATATACGGGATATGGTAGAATTTAAATAGCAATAAGTATAAATTATCCGGGGTAAATGCTATCGGAGGGATAAATATGAGGATTGTCGTTGTTTCCGGCGGATTCGACCCCATTCATAAGGGACACGTGAGGATGATGGAAGAAGCTGAGAAGCTTGGAGATAAACTGATTGTTATTTTGAATACCGACCAATTCCTCGACGAGAAGAAGAAAGACGGCGGAGGAAAATTTTACCCTGATATAGATGAAAGAAAAGAAATAGTGGAATGGGGCATCGGCGCAAGGTACGGTAATGGAAACGAGGCTGTAGAGAGCGTGGACACCGATATGAGCGTCAATAAGACACTGGAAATGATAAGACAGAAATACCCCGATGACGAGATAATCTTCGCCAACGGCGGCGACAGGCCAGATGCGGCCAGTATTCGGGAAAGGCAGACGTGTATTGATAACAACATCCAGATGGTCTTTAACGTCGGCGGAGGCAAAATACAGTCGAGCAGCTGGTTGACAAAGGGAAAAGAATAAGAGATTTATTACCCCCGCCCTGAGATTCTTCGTCCGCCTTCGGCGGACTCCAGAATGACATTTACATAATGAATCTGCCGAAGGTATTTGAGCTTTCAGCCGTTTTGTGCCTGTGTTATAATTTTACAGTGGTGATTAGCTATGTGGGATAAACTTGAACAAATCAGTAAGAGATACCAAGAGATTGAGGAGCAGATAGCTACCGTAGAGGTGGCTTCCGACCCGAAGAGACTCCAGAAACTGGCGCAGGAACGTGCCGGTATAGAAGACGTGGTTGCCAAGTACCGGGAATACCAGGCGACCGCGAAATCGCTGGAAGAGACGAAAGAGATGCTCCAGGACAAGCTGGACGACGATATAAAGGATATGGTGAAGCAGGAAATCGAGGAACTGGAGCCGAAGCTGGAAGAACTGATGGAGGAACTGAGGCTCTCTCTCCTGACAAAAGATGAAAACGACGATAAGGATATAATCGTGGAAATCCGCGCCGGTACCGGGGGTGACGAAGCCGGGCTGTTTGCCGCCGACCTTTTCCGTATGTACAGCCGGTACGCTCAGTCTAAGAACTGGGGCGTTGAGATAATAGACGCCAACGAGAGCGGAATAGGCGGCTTCAAGGAAATAGTTTTCGAGATAAAGGGGAAGGGCGCTTTCAGTCGTTTCAAGTATGAGAGAGGCGTTCACCGCGTCCAGAGAGTGCCGGTTACCGAGTCTTCCGGCAGGATTCATACCTCGGCGGCCACGGTGGCGGTGCTGCCCGAAGCCGATGAGGTTGACGTGGATATCAGTCCGGAAGACCTGAGGATAGATATTTTCCACAGCGGGGGCGCCGGCGGGCAAAACGTGAACAAAGTCGCCACCGCGGTGCGTATTACTCATATACCTACGGGTATAGTAACCGTCTGCCAGGACGAGCGTTCACAGTTGCGGAACAAGACGAAGGCGATGGCTGTGCTCAGGGCGCGGCTTCTGGATATCGAGCTGCAGAAACAGGAAGAGGAAACGACCAAACAGCGACGCTCCCAGGTGGGCAGCGGAGACCGATCCGAGAAGATACGAACCTATAATTTCCCCCAGGACCGAGTTACCGACCACCGCATCGGTCTTACATTACATAACCTTGATAAAATCCTTGAAGGCGAGCTCGACCAGCTTATCAACGCCCTGGCTACCGACGACCAGGCCAGGCAGTTACAGGAGCAGCTTACTTGACCGTTAAGCAGGCTTTAAGGCGTGCAGGGGACATTCTTGCTTCCAAAAAGATTGAAGCCCCATATTTCGAATCAGAGCTTCTGATGAGGCATATCCTGAATATAGACCGTGTCCGGCTGATCATCGATATCGACCGTGAATTGAGTCCTTCCGAATATGATGAGTTCTTCGGTAATATCGAACGGCGTCTTAAGGGCGAACCGACCGCCTATATCACCGGACACCGCGAATTCTACGGGCTTGATTTCATCGTTAACAGGGACGTCCTAATTCCGAGACCTGAGAGCGAGCTGCTGGTGGACAAAGCCCTCGAAATCGGACACGAGCGGAAGCTGTCATCGATTGCCGATATCGGGACCGGCTGCGGGGCGATAGCAATCAGCCTGGCGGTGAACCTGCCCGGGACGGATATATACGCCACCGATATTTCACCTGCTGCTCTGAAGGTGGCGGATTCAAATTGCCGGAAGCACGGAGTGGCTGACAGGGTCCGCCTGCTGGAAGGAGATTTGCTGAGTCCGCTTCCGATGCCGGTGGATATAATAATCGCCAACCTGCCTTATGTCAGAGAGCCAGAGCTCGCCGGAGTGAATACGGACGGTTTCGAGCCCAGGCTGGCACTCGACGGCGGCGCCGACGGGCTGGAGAAGGTGAGACGGCTGTGTACCGAGGCGGGGAATAAACTCCGTCCCCATTCGACAAGCTCAGAGCAAGCCGGAGGATACCTTCTCATGGAAATCGGGCAGGGACAGGGTGAGGATGTAGCCACATTATTAGGCGGTCTTTACCCGTCGGGTAAAGTAGAACTGACACCCGACCTGAGCGGCATCGACCGTGTAGCGAGCCTATTTTTACCAGGCAATTGACTTTTTATCAGGCCGGTGCTATTATTGCCGCGGATATTATTTTAGAAACAGGGGGCGTTAATGTCAGTCCAAGTTAATGATTCCATAAGATGCGTTGTCGTACCCTGGCAGGTTCCCGGTTAAATAGTAATTCCAGGTTGTTATATATAGCCATTCCTGCGGGAGTGGCTTTTTGATTTTTACGGATAAAAGAGAACAGGTATTAATTCAGTCGAGGGTGCGCACAGCCCCCGACTTTTTATTTTACATAAATACATATTTTCTGGAGATATATGAGTAATGATAAATCTAACGGATACAATAAACATAAATCGCGGAAGAAGGATTCAGGAGAATACTTCACATGCCGGTATTGCGGGCATATCGTCAGCAATAAAGTTCCCGGTACCAAGTACCGGAACCATTGCCCCTGGTGTTTGAGAAGCGTGCACGTAGACAAAGAATCCGGAGACCGTTCTGCTTCCTGCGGAGGAATAATGGAGCCTATAGCCGTTTCGGTAAGAAGAGGTGAATGGATACTTATTCACAGGTGCCTGGAATGCGGAGATTTGAAGGCAAATCGCATAGCGGGAGATGATAATGAGGTGGCACTATTATCGCTGGCAGTCCGTCCGGTAGCCCAGCCGCCTTTTCCACTTGACGGCATATATCCAGAAAAAGGGAAGCGAC
>CAZIYN010000195.1:0-4553 GCA_964543495.1 uncultured Dehalococcoidales bacterium
GTTTGAGAGGTTAAATAACATGGCTAAGTTTTATGATACGCTGGTAAAAAGAAGGGACTGCCCGCCGGACTGTCACGCCTGTGAAGACGCCTGCGCGGCGAAACTGGGAAAAACCGGCCCGGTTATAAAGGCTGAAGAAGTCCACAAGGTGGCCAGGTCCAAAAACTTCACCTGCTACCAGTGCGCCGAGCCTCTGTGCTTTGAAGCCTGCCCTTCCGAAGCCATCGAGAAGAGCGAAGAAGACGGCGTGGTACGCGTTCTTGATGACAACTGCGTAGGCTGCGAGACCTGTGTCTCGGCCTGCACCTACGGCAATATGCTTTTCGATGAGAATACATGGAAAGCCTTCAAGTGTGAAATGTGCGATGGCGACCCCGAATGCGTCAAAGCCTGTCCCCACAGCGTACTTGAATACGTTACCGATATGGAGTCCACCCGCAGCCACCTGCGCACCGAAGACCTCTTCACCCAGGGAGTGGGGCTGTGCTCCGGCTGCGTTATAGAGACGATGTCCCGGGTCACCGGTAAAGTGCTCGGCGACAACGTTGTCCTGTTCGGAACACCCGGTTGTTGCTCCCGTATAACACAGGGAATCAACATGCAGGCGAGCGCCAGGGTTCCGGCTTATTTCTGCCTGATGACGAATGCTGCTTCCACCGCCGCCGGCGCAAAGAGGATTTACCGGAAAAACGGCCAGGACATTATGTCGGTTATAATGGTCGGCGATGGAGCCACGGCGGATGTAGGTTTCGCGGGACTCTCCGGTGCCGCCGAAAGAGGAGAAAATATTATCTATATCTGCTTCGATAACGAAGCTTATATGGCTACCGGTATCCAGAGCTCGGGTACCACCCCGTATTCCGCCTGGACTTTTACCTCACCCGTCGGCGAGACCAGGGCAGGAAAACTGAATAACGCCAAGTATATGCCCCTTATTATGGCGGACCACGGCATACCCTATACGGCTACGGCTACGGTGAGTCACCTGGAAGACTATTGCAGGAAACTGGAAAAGGCAAAAGAGGTGAAGGACGGTCTGGTATATATCCACATCTTCTCTCCCTGCTACACGGGATGGAGGGCAGCCGAGAACAGCTCCCTCGAGATAAGCCGGATGGCGGTTGAAACCAACTACTTCCCGCTATGGGAATGCGACCACGGTGAATACAGGATCAACTACGTGCCCGAGAACCCGCTGCCTGTTGAAGAATTCACTAAAACGATGGGGCGCTTCGGTCATATGACGGAAGAAGATACCACAGCTTTCCAGAAAATGGTAGACGACCGTTACAGCCTGATCGAAGCCCTTACCAGGTTGAAAAAGACTGCGTAACCCGCTTAAACCGGCTGCATATTAATATCTTCGATAATCAGGAACAGCGGCACGCGACGCGTACACACCCATTACTGCATCTAATTATCAGGTTATTCTCATTGCATAAAGCAGCGTTTTATAACTGCATGCTTTATTTTTCCGGTGATGCCCGGAGACATTGACATACCTCAACCCTAATTGTAAGATGACTTACCCGCTCATAACAATCATTTGTGAATTACGTTGTCCAACTATGTTAAAGGAGAGTGATTCGGGTGGAAAACACAGAGAATATTTATATAGAACTCCAGAAACATCTCGATAAACAGGCCGTAGGCTTTCCCTCCACCAGGTCCGGAGTAGAAATTCGTATTCTTAAAGAGCTGTTTACCCCGGAACAGGCAAATCTGGCACTCTATCTCAGCTATGTACCGCAGTCCCCGTCGGACATCCACAATAGCGCTAAAAGCAGCGGGTTATCTCCGGAAAAAGTAAAGAATTTATTGGATGAGATGGTAATTAACGGCGCTATCGGGACTATGGTAAAAGGTGAAGTCACATATTATTATCTGATGCCCCTGTTAATAGGTATAGTTGAATGGCACGGTGGTAAAGCGACGCCGCAATTCTGGAACGATTTCAACGAGTACCTGACGGAGGGATACGTAAAAGCATATGCAAGCACCCGTTTGTCACAGATGCGTACCATTCCGGTGGAAAAAAGTATTGACGTGGAGCATCACGTTACCACTTATGACCATATAAAGGAAATAATCGACAGCACTGATGGACCCATCTCGATTAATGCATGTATGTGCCGGGAGGGGGCGAAAGCAAGAGGTGAATCCTGCCAGGTAACATCGCGTATTGATACCTGCATGGCTTTTGGCGACTGGGCGAGGCATTTTATATCAAGCGGAATCTCAAGAGAAGTAAGCAAGGAGGAAGCTCTTGAGATAATGCGCCGTAATCAGGAAGACGGGCTTGTTCTGCAGCCCACGAATTACCAGAAAATCGATTTCGTCTGCGCCTGCTGCGGGTGCTGCTGCGGAGTCCTGAAAATACAAAAAAGAATGCCTAAACCGGCAGAACAGTGGACTCATAACTTCCATGCTGCGGTTGCAGCGGAGATGTGTACCGCATGCGGCATATGTGCTGAGAAATGCCAGGTGAACGCAGCCACACTCGAAGAGGATAAAGAATACGCAACGATTAACCTTGACCGTTGTATCGGGTGCGGAAACTGCGTGGCAGCCTGCCCTTCAGAGGCTCTGCAACTTGTCCGGATAGAAGAGCCTGAAGTCCCGCCGGAGGACCGTACCAGCTTATACAGAATACTCTCAGAGAGAGATTAGTAGACGAACGGTACGCCTTATTCGAAGCCCTGACCCGGGTGAAGAAGAAGGTGTAAACCACTTCAGTATATTCGTTGCTAATGAATTTTTTTAAAGCTAATATCTGCCGTATTTTTCGGCTGAGTTTATCATTGCTTTGATATTAGCCGGCCTTGCACCGTCTATGGAACTGGTAGGACCCAGGATAAAGCCGCCTCCCTTGCCGCAGACCTCGATTAGTTTCTTGCAGTACTCATCTACCTCCGAAGGAGAACCGACCTCCAGCAGTGAGGAAGGGACTCCTCCCCGGATACATTGATGTCCGCCCAGGACTTCTTTGGCTCTGAACATATCCGTTCTTTCGAAACTCAGGGAAGCTTTTCCTTTGGGTATCTCCAGCCAGTATTCCAGACGCTCGTCCCAGACCCCTTCGCAGAATGACGAGGTGGTATATCCCATATCGATAGCGGCCATGATAGCTTTTTTCAGACCCGGCCAGTAGAATTTCTCGAACTGTTTAATCGACATGAATCCGTCCGAACCGCGGTGAAGAGGCGCACCTCCGCCTCTAACGATGTCGCCTTCTTTCTCCGGTTTGGCAGGTGTCGACTGCATAATCCGCCAGTCCAGTATCTTATTACAGGCAGCCAGCAGCTTATCCGGGCAACGGTACATATCCAGCATTGATCCGCGCATCCCCCTCAGGAAGTCAGAACCTGCGTCGAAAGGAGCGCCGCAGGGTGTTCTTCCACTTGGCGGTTGCATCGGGAAACCGAGGCGTTCTGCTTTTTCTCCAAACTCAGCCGACGCTTTAATCCATTTTTCCTGTTCCTCGGCTGCTCTGGATAATTTTTCACCTAGTTCTCTGAACTTCGGATTGTTCAATAATGCAATAACCGCACCGAATCCCAGGCCTCCGATAAGGCTCTGGAAAGGAGGTAAATCCGAGATTGGCTCGAATGAACCGTAAAGACGGGGGAGTAAATGGCGTATGATGAAATCGGTCGGGTCAGCAAGGAACAGGTCGTACTCATCTGCCGTCATATACTCACCCTCGACGAACTGGTATGCCACATCAGGAGGAAGTGTACCGCCGGGCCATTTCTGGTGCCTGGGGACGAGTAATTCCAGCATCAGCCCGGAGTTCGTTCCCGCTGCCGCGCCACCGGAATCGGGCTCGAAATCCAGGAGCACCTTCAAACAGGCTTCTGTATAGGCAGCCGGGTCGTAGTACATAGTAGAGAAAGGTATTCCGGCATAGTTGGCAGCAAAAGCGCCTGCATGCATTGTTACCGGTACCCTGTCAGGTTCTTTCAACTGCGTGGCATCCGTTATCCTTTTATCTCTTTCCTGACGCAATTCTTCTACCGACTTGCCATGTTTCTTCTCGATTTCATCTATCAGCCTTTTTTCTCTTTCTTCGTAGGATTTATCGACAATATTTGCTTTAGCCATGTGAAAATCCTCCATTGATTTCTTTAAAATACTATCGGACTTTAATCCTTTAGATGTAGTATTCTCCTGGCGTTGTCCTCGAATATCTTCTGTTTGTCCATGTCGCCGATTGCCATCCGCTCGATTGACTCTATTGTCTGCCTGGTGTACCTATCGCCGTACTCGCTGTCGAAAGGAAAATCGGTGGCGAATAGCATCTGGTCGGCACCGCAGAATTCATACCCGCACATCAGAGCCGAGGTGTTGCCGTAAAGCGCCGTATCGCAGTAGAACATCTTGAAGTAGTCCAGGTGAGGTTTCGACAGTCCCTGGGTATACTTAGCTCCGCGGAGAATTACGGCATGGTCGTACGACCCCTCCATCCTCTGCCCCAGGAAAGGAATCATGCCGCCGCAGTGATGGGTGATGAATTTCAGGGTCGGGTATTTCTCCAGCACTCCACTGAAGAC
>CAZIYN010000196.1:0-4540 GCA_964543495.1 uncultured Dehalococcoidales bacterium
TCGTTCTCCTCTAGAAATCAGCCAGTTTTCCCTCTCCGAGAGGTTTTAAAAAGGAGGTATTATTATGCTCAATCAAGGTGTATTTCCCGTTTTCATAGTTGAATACCGTGATTCCACAGTTATCCAGCCTGATATTCCAGAAGTGAGAGTTGTCCAGTCCCATAAGAGCGCATATAATCACCTTCAATACCACCCGGTGAGATACGGCTACCACGGTACCGCTGTCCATATACACAATCGAATCTATCAGTTCCTTAGCCCTGCGACCGACAGCTTCCAGGCTTTCTCCGTACGGAAACTCCACTTTTTCAGGACTTTCCATCCATTCTTTAAAGAGGTCGGGGTATTTCTCTTCTACCTCGTGTACCGAAAGCCCGTTCCAGGACCCGAAATCGATATCTATCAGCCCGCGGACTATCTTCACATCCTGTCGAAGCTGGTTTGCAATCTCCTCGGCTGTTTTCACGGCCCTCTGGAGGGGACTGGAATAAACAGCTGATATGGGCCTGTCCTTTAAATATTCGGCAAGCAGACGTGCCTGCCGGATACCTGTCTCGTTCAACTCGACATCGACAGTACCACGAAATACCTGCTCCACGTTCCAGGCAGTTTCCCCGTGCCTGACCAGTATAAGTTCCATAATGTCCCGGACCAGCCCCGAAGGCTATTTCTCCGTCTTTTCTACCTCTATAGTGCACTCTGTTACCAGGGCGGCAAAAGCGCCCAGAGCTGCCAGGACAGGTGCCGCCAGTATCACCACCGCCGTTGCCGGAGCCCCGATAGAAAGCGGGAGCTCTATAACGGTTTTACTATTATGCAGTATGCGTACCTTCCTGATATTTCCTTCGTGAATAAGCTGTTTGATTTTCTCCACGAGCTGGCTTCCCGATACCTTGAAACTCTCCGTTTTAGACATATTTCACCTCCGCCTGTTACTGAATATTAGTAAGATAGTAAGTGCGTGTCAAGCGTAAAAAGGCATACAACGGTATAAAAGGAGCGGACAAAGTGCTATAATATCTGCCAAAATCGACCCTGCTTTATTCGATTACGAGTCCCGAACAGCATTATTTCAGAAAGAGAGGGGCAAGATGGCAGACACAAAGTACGGACACCTGCTTAAAAAACTAAAATACGAAGAGACCAACGGCGAATATATGACGATGCCGGTGGGAGCTGACCTCGAGGAGCTGGACCTGTGTTTCGCCTGGGGATACCGCCGTCAGCCCGGTATATGGGGAGGCGACGGGGGCATCATGCATACCCACCCCTACGGCGAATGTCTTATCTTCACCAGTCTCGATTTCGACAACCGCGAAAAACTTGGAGCGGAAATCGAGGTAGATGTAGGTGAAACAGCGAGAAAGCACACCTTCTATACTCCCAGACTCGTAATCGCCCCTGCCGGACTGCCGCACGGCCCGGTTACCACCCGTAAAGCGGATAAACCTTTCGGCTTCCTGGCAATCTCACTTAACGGCGACCACGATACCACGGAGGTCTCACCGGGCAAGCAGTCGGGAGAGAAGTACCCCAAGCTGGTGAGAGAGCTAAATATGCGCGATATCAACCGCACCAAAGGCGGTAATGCCGACTATATTTCAGGCTGGAACGGCAAGGAATTCGATAATTTCGCTCTCAACTTCACCTGGGCGTTCCATAAAGGGACGGGACTCTGGCACGAGCGCGACCCCCACGTCCACCCCAATGATGAAGCACTGCTGTTTGTCGGTCTGGACCCTGACAATCCCGACTACCTGGGAGCGGAAATCGAGATTGCAATGGGTAAAGAATTGGAGAAGCACGTTTTCGATACGCCCACGGTGGTTATCGCCCCGAAGGGACTGGTGCACTGTCCGTTGAATACCAGGAAAGTAGAGAAACCGTACGGTTTCAGCGCCATCTGCCTTAATATCCAGCACACCACCACCTGGCTGGGCGAAGCTAACACGGAATAATTAAGCCTAATCGGGGAAATTCCCTATTTCACGTCTTTCCCGGCTTACTATGAAGTTACTATTATCTCATCCCCGTCCCACTCATAACGGGCATTCAGTCCCGCTTCTCTGGTTATCATATCCATGTAGTCGAATATTTCCTGACCCCTTGCATCATGCTTGAGCAGCTCCGGTCTATCTTCCTCCATATTAATCAGGCAGGGAAGATAACCGGACCGGGTAATTTTACCGTTAGCTATGGTGAACTTGGCGATGATAGTCTTCAGGGAATCACGAGTTTGGTACATGTATTTCTGAGTTTCGAGGTCAACCTCGATACCGTGTTGTTGTTTATGCATGGATTTCATTCTTTCCAGAATTGCCGTGTTTGTAATAGGCGTACCCGGAAAAGTCATCGCAAAATGGTTCAGGCCGTGATATATCGGTTTTCCCTTATAAACCTCGATGCCTTTTAACATATGGGTGTGGTCTGCCAGTATTAAATCTGCCCCCGCATCAACAGCGGCATAACACACCTGTTGCTCATACTGAGCCAGCCTGGCCTGCACAAAGGCTACACCCTTATGTAACTTGACCACCAGAACGTCACAAAGAGGCCTGAGTTTACGGATATCGTCTACCATAGCCTGCAGGCTGCCGAGCTCGGCGACGGTATAAGTTGCGGTGGGAGGTTCTCCGGGACCGGGATTTTCCATCTCGTAGACAGTAAGGATATGCACATAAGCGCATCCTGGTTTGCGGGCATTAGCCCAGGTCGCTTTCGGGCCGACACAATTATAGTTTAAAAAACCGATTCGTGTTCCTTCACGTTCGATTATTGCTGGCCGCCTGGCTTCATCTATATTCATCCCCATTCCCACCGTGGTTATTCCCAGTCTTTGAAACTCAGTGAGCATATCCTCTACCCCCGGTATACCCCCATCCCAACCATGGTTATTAGCAAGGGTAAGGACATTAATTCCGGCCTCCTTAACATCCCTGAAAACCGCCGGGTCGCCTATTCTCGCCGGGCTCATTTCCGCACCGCCACCCTGAGCGCATGTGATATGGGGGTTTAAAGTGTAAGCACCTTCTGCCTGACCTACGACAATATCGGCTGATTTGAACGCAGGTGATACCAGATCAAATAGCCCATCCGGGTTTTTTTTCTTATACAGGAGGATGTCTCCCACACTCATCATCGTTAAAGTTTTTTCAGTCATATTCCCCTCTCACTTTTTAATTTTATAGACCGTCAAATTACAACGGAGCAGGGACTTTCTAGGGAGCAGAAGTGAAGGGGCGCCATACGGGCATTTTCTCATCGCTGAATGCAGACATTGTCTGGTCTACCCTGTCAATTGAGAGATACTCGGGCGGCTTCACCAGGTCGAAGGCCAATGCCTTCTGTTCACAACCGACAACACAGAGCCCGCATCCCATACACTTTTCCTCGTTTATAAACGCCTTAAGTTTCTTGGAACCGGGAACTTTCTTCATCTCGACAGCTCCGAAGAAACAGCGTTCTACACACTCCTGGCAGCCGATACAGGACTCACTTTCTGCTCTAGCCCGATAGCGGCTCGGATTCCGCAACTGTTGAACAACACCGTTGCGTATTGTCGCTCCCATCACGTTACAGCAACAGTCGCAGCAATGGCAGAGAACTCCTCCATTCCCCATTCTTAACCCGCCGCTCTTGAGAAGTCCAGCTCTTTCGGCCTCGTCAGAGATTGCTATGGATTCCTCTATGGATACCTCTTTCAGGCTGGATGACTGGTTGAGGTTAAACTCCGCGTATTTACCGAACTCAAAGCAATTTAATACCGGCTTATCGCATTTATGCGCTCTTATACGGTAATCGCAATTACTAACGGCAATAACCTCCTGACTCCCCTTCATTCGTAACATCGCATGTATATCTTCTTCCGGCAGAATGTCCTCCGGCTTGATGCTGGGATTGGAGTCAATGGCTAACCGGGCCGGGACTATCCTTGTCATTACTCCGCTTACCGGGACCTCCTGAGCCACTTTTATACTGCGTGTTATCATCTTCTGTTCTACTTCAGGCATGAAATCATCCCAGGCCTTCCAGAATCCTTCGGGTATATCTTCCTTTTTAGCTTTAGCGATACGGGCGAAAAATCCGTGCATTGCCATATGAAACAGGTATTCACCCTGTTTATCGAATAGCAACCTTCTGCGTTTAAAATCCGCAAGCTTTTCAGAGAGGATTTTCTCGTCTATATTCAGTCTTTTCGCTACCTGCCGGCATGTTGCAGGTTCGAGGAACTCAAGCAGCAGTTCTCCCTCTTCAGGCTTAAAGAGTATCTTTAAATACTTGATTAGATTTCGGGACCCCGGGAATTCGAATATTTCTGCTATCTTTTCATACACATCGTTTTCCGTCATTACGTACCTCTTTCTATTTCAGCCTTCTCTAGTCGAGTATCTCCTGGACAGACCGGTATTTATTTATACACGCCATATTCCCTGGTGAAGTCCGCCATTGCCTTCACGTTCTCGATTCTTGCCTCGTCGGGTATCCCCGTACCCCCGTCGATAATAATCCATCCCCCCTTGCCGCCGATATCGATGGGATT
>CAZIYN010000197.1:0-4538 GCA_964543495.1 uncultured Dehalococcoidales bacterium
ATCTCGTCTCGGTAACCGGTATCACCGGTGCCAGGGACAGCCTGCCTCCGGACCTTGAACAATTTGTAGGAAGAGTAAGAGAGTGGACTGAAAAGCCGCTCTGCATCGGGTTCGGTATTTCCACACCCGAGCAGGCGGGTCAGGTTGCAGGGATAGCCGATGGAGTAATTGTCGGCAGCCGGATAATACAGTCGATGGATTCCGATAAATCGTTGAAAGAAGTGGCGGACCTGACGAGGGGACTGAGAGATGCCCTCGACCGTTCGGATAAATCCTGATTCTCACCGGGGTTTCAGGTAAAAGAAAAGGCCGGACACATTTGAATGTATCCAGCCTGTATAGAAACCGATTATAGGGATTACAGGTTAACCTTTACCAATCCTGAACATCTTGGTTCCGCAGGATGGGCAGGTTCCCTGGGTTGCCGGCTTACCATTCTTCATGGTAATAGCCTTCGGGTCTTTCATTTCTTTTTTAGCTCTACATTTTACGCAGTATGCTTCCATTAAGCTGGACCTCCTTATTATTTGGTTGGAAGCATAAAACTTTTTCAGAAGAATGTCAAGCAGTAGTTAAGACTTTGTTAAGAGAGATTCGGATGAAAACGTAAAATATTACAATTTCCGGCAGTCCGGCGAATGAGCCTGTTCTTTGCCTGAGTACAGGTAGTGTGTTATAGTTTATCTACTATGAAAAACACCGAAATTAAGTTCATTTCAGGAGGGACTGTTACATCACCGGCGGGTTTTCTCGCCGGGGCAGTTCATGCCGGTGTAAAAGCTGCGAAGGATAAGCTGGACCTCGGAATTCTCTTTTCGGAAGTCCCCTGCACAATCGCCGGCCTGTTTACTACCAGCCAGATAGTCTCCGCACCCGTAATTCTCTGTAAAGAGAAGATAAAGACCGGAAAAGCGACAGCAATCGTGGTAAACAGCGGGAACGCAAATGCCTACACCGGAGAGCAGGGAATCAGGGATGCCGAAGAAATGGCTGACCTGGTTGCCAGAGGTCTCGGCGTATCACCCGGCGAAGTATTTGTCGCCAGCACCGGAGTTACCGGACAGCCCCTGCCTATGGATAAAATCAGGGACGGAATCAGCCGTATAATTCTCACCAGAGATGACGGCAGTATCCTTGCCAGAGCGATAATGACAACCGATACGGTGCCAAAGGAAGTTGCCGTAGCCGTTAAAGCAAATGGCAGCGAGTTTAAAATCGGTGGGATTGCCAAGGGCTCAGGAATGATTCATCCGGATATGGCTACGATGTTCTGTTTCCTGACAACCGATGCCGCTGTTGAGCTTGAATTTCTGAAGTCGGCGTTGAAAAAAGCAGCGGACATTTCCTTCAATATGATTTCGGTTGACGGAGACATGAGCCCGAGCGATACGGTACTGTTAATGGCTAACGGAAAAGCCGGAAATGAGCCGATAGGTAAAAGTAGTCCGCTGGCAGGCGTTTTCCAGGAAGGACTTGAAAAGGTATGCGTTTCTCTGGCTAAAATGCTTGCCCGTGACGGTGAAGGAGCAAACCGGCTTATTGAGGTAAAGGTTGAAGGAGCACGGAACGATATCGAGGCTAAAAAAGCCGCCAAGGTGGTGATAGATTCCACGCTCGTGAAAACGGCGATATACGGCGGAGACCCTAACTGGGGAAGGATAATAATGGCGTTGGGACACGGCGGATTCGATGTAAAGCTGGACGATATCGATCTGTCTATCGGAGAGACAAACGTATTAAAGGCAGGTAAACCTCTATCTTTCCGGGAGGATGATATAATCAGGATATTCAAACGGGAAGAGGTACCTGTATTCATCAATTTGAATTCGGGTAATGCTTCGGCTACCGCCTGGGGCTGCGACCTTTCCGAGGACTATGTGGTTATCAACAGTCAGTATATGACGTAAAATAAACCTGTATGGTTAAAAATATTACAAGGAGTTGGGTAAAATGGCACTTATTGATTTTGGCGGAACAAAAGAAGAGGTGGTAATGCGGGATGAGTTTCCGATGGAGAAAGCACGCGACGTTCTCAAGGATGAAACTATCGCGATAATAGGATACGGAGTACAGGGGCCGGGACAGGGACTGAACCTGAGGGATAACGGTTTCAATGTGATAGTCGGGCAGTCGAAGGACTTCCAGGAAGACTGGGACCGCGCGGTGGCAGACGGCTGGAAGCCCGGAGAGACCCTGTTCGAGGTTGAAGAAGCCGTAAAACGCGGTACTATCATCGAGATTCTTGTCGCGGATGCGGCTCATAAGATAGTCTGGCCGCAAATTAAGAAAAACCTGGACCCGGGTAATGCCATCTATTTCTCACATGGATTTTCTATTGTCTATAAAGACCAGACAGGATTGATTCCTCCGGATGATATCGACGTGATAATGGTGGCTCCCAAAGGCTCGGGGACATCGCTGCGGCGTAATTTCCTTTCCGGAGCCGGTATCAATTCCAGCTACGCCGTACACCAGGATGCCACCGGCAGGGCTGAGGAGCGTTGTCTGGCTCTGGGAATCGGGGTAGGTTCGGGATATTTATTCCCGACCACATTTGAGAAGGAAGTCTACAGCGACCTCGTCGGCGAGCGCGGAGTTCTGATGGGCGCTATCGCCGGGATTATGGAAGCCCAGTATGATACGCTGCGGGCTCACGGACACAGCCCGAGCGAAGCTTTCAACGAGACCGTCGAGGAGTTCACGGAGAGCCTGATAAAGCTGGTTGCCGAGAACGGTATGGACTGGATGTACGCTAACTGTTCGGCTACCGCCCAGAGAGGCGCCCTCGACTGGAAACCGAGATTTAAAGAGGCGGTTATGCCCGTATTCAAGGAGCTTTACGAGAGGGTAGCCTCCGGCGCCGAAACCAAACGGGTAATAGAGACCGGTAGCAGGCCCGATTACAAGCAGATGCTGGGCAAGGAACTGGCGGAAATACACGATTCGGAGATGTGGCGTGCCGGGGCGGCAACCCGTGCTCTCCGTCCGAAGGAAGAATCCAAGGGCGATGCAGGTTCCGCCACGGGTACGGCTGGAAGAAAAACAAACTAACTTTAGCGTAAGACGGTAACCGGAATTGGAAAAAGTAATCGTAGTTAGAATCGGCGGGTCTATCCTGGGCAGTCACGATACCGCTATCGAGGATATAGTAGCGCTTCAAAAGCAGGGGCGTCAGGTGCTGGTTGTACACGGCGGCGGTAAAGTGATAACGGAATGGCTTAAAAAACAGGGTGCGGGAACACATTTCGTCAGGGGTGAACGGGTAACCGACCAGTCGACGCTCGAGGTAGCGACCGCCGTACTCACCGGACTTGTTAACAAGGATATAGTCGCCGCTATTAACAATCTGGGAGGAAAAGCGGCAGGTATCAGTGGTGTAGACGGAGGCATTATCCGGGGCAGCATCGCGGAGAAAGAAAAAGGCTTTGTCGGTGCCGTATCGAATGTAGACACGACACTGCTGGATACGTTGCTGAAATCCGGTTTTATCCCGGTGGTTGCCCCTATAGGGCTTAATTCCGAAAAAAAGCCTGCGGATGAACCGCCGACTCTTAACTACAATGCCGATGTGGTTGCCGGCGAGATAGCCGCTGCTATTGGAGCCGAGAGTCTTGTATTTTTAACGGATGTCGAAGGTATAAGCGGTGAATCGGGTAAGCTTATAAAGAAATTATCGCCCGATGAAGCTGAAGGCTTGATGGACTCAGGCGTAGCCTCCGGAGGAATGATTCCTAAAATACGGGCTTGCTTGAAGGCTTTATCGGGCGGTTCTAAGACATGTATTGTCGATGGCAGAAAGTCTCACGCCCTTCGCAAAAAGGTCGAAGGGAAAAACGGGGGGACGACCATAGGAGAATAAAAATGACTGACTGGCAGGAAATCGATAAGAAATATTTTATGCAGACAATGGTCCGCGACCCGGTAACAATCGTTCGCGGGCAGGGACTGCGTGTCTGGGATGATAAGGGCAAAGAATATCTCGACTGCGTCGGCGGACTGGCAGTCAACTGTCTAGGGCACTGCCATCCTGTGGTTGTAGATGCTGTCACCGAGCAGGTAAAGACCCTGATGCAGACTTCGCTCTGGTACTATACAAAGCCGATGCTCCAGCTTGCAGAACTGCTGGTAGAGAACAGTTGCATGGACAGGGTCTTTATAGGCAACAGCGGTCTTGAAGCAAATGAGGGCGCTCTCAAGCTTGCCAGGCGCTACGGTGCTCTGAACCTTAACGGCGCTCACGAGATAATCACTACGATAAGCTCGTTTCATGGTCGGTCACTGGCCCTGACGGCCGCCAGCGGGCAGGAAAAGATGCATAAACCTTTCGAGCCTCTGCCGAACGGATTTATAAACGTGGTTAATGGTGATATAGAAGCTATCAAAGCGGCAACGACGAATAAGACATGCGCAATAATGCTCGAGCCGGTACAGGCCGAGGTGGCGATCAACATCGCTGCCGATGATTTCCTTAAGAAGGTACGCGACTGGTGTGACAGCAAAGGGATTCTGCTTATTCTCGACGAGGTACAGACGGGTAT
>CAZIYN010000198.1:0-4483 GCA_964543495.1 uncultured Dehalococcoidales bacterium
GGTACACCCAGCAGCTGCGCTTTGGAACCTCCGGCGATTATTACCACTTTAGCGGTATAATCGCCGTCATCGGTCCTGACTATCCTTTCATCGTCCTTGATTTCAAGTCCGGTAGCTCCGGCAGTCACCGTTTCAAGTCCGAACCTGGTTGCCTGCTGGTGCATCAACTGGGTAAGCTCTATACCGCTGATGCCCTCCGTAAAACCGGGGAAATTCTCCACCAGTTCGGCATTTGTTATCTGCCCGCCGATAATCGCCTTTTCGATTAAAAGGCTGCTGAGCCTTGCTCTGGCAGTATAGATACCGGCTGTCAGACCGGCGGGGCCGCCGCCGATTATAATCACATCGTAGTTACTTTTTTCCGCCATTATATTTTCCTACCTCCCTCTCAACTTCGATAACGTCAATCAACTGCCGTATATCGAACTGCCCCGAGATTCTGAGCTCGCCGTCAAGCAGGAGCAGAGGAAGAATCAGGTCCCTGCTCTCTATCATTTCCTTCCATTCCAGCATATCTTTCCCGGCGGAATCTTTCGAGAGGTCGATAAACTCAAGCGATATATCTTCTCCGAACCTCTCTTTTATACGCTCGGTAGCGAGGTTTATCGTTTCCCGGGAAGACCAGTCTTCCCCGCAACCGGCTTCGCATTCACCCACGGCTTCACCGTCCAGAATCAATATCTTCATACCTCTATCCAAGGGCATTTTCCAGGTTTTTCTTCATCTCGGCTTTTTGTTTAAGACCCACCATATGCGATACAGGCTCTCCATTCTTGAATATGAGTAACGTGGGAATACTCATAATATTGTACCTGGCAGGAGTCTTCGGATTATTGTCGATATCAACCTGTACAAAATCAATCCTGCCATCGAACTCGCTGGCTAACTCATCCACAATCGGGGCTACCAGGACGCAGGGCTTGCACCACGTCGCCCAGAAATCCACGAGCACCGGTTTTTCCGACTTCAACACTACCTGCTCGAAATTCGCATCATCCACCTGTATCGGTTTGGTCATAACTATCCTCCTTGAGTTTCTCACTTATTTCTCTCTCCGAAGTCTGCTTTGCCAGACCTATGGCGTTTTTAATGGCCGTTGCCTGGCTGCGTCCGTGACTTATAATAATATTTCCGTTAACCCCCAGCAGACAGGCACCGCCGGACTCTCGGTAGTCCAGTTTCTTTGCCCATGAGTCCATCCCCATATCCCTGTGCAGAGCTCTGGAGGAAAGACTATAAGCCTTTGAAAAGACCTGCCCTGCCTGACCGAGTGAGTAAAGCCATGTGGTACTCAGTCCTTCAAGAGTCTTGAGTACGATATTTCCTGTAAAACCGTCGGTAACTATTATATCCACTTTTCCGGTTATCAGGTCCTGCCCTTCTACATTGCCTATAAAATTAAGCTTGGTCTTATTCAGTAGATGGTAACTCTCCTGAGCAAGGCGATTACCTTTCTTCTCTTCCTCACCGTTGTTCAGCAGACCTATTCGCGGAGACTCGACGCCAAAGATTTCGCTGATATAAGTCGACCCCAGCTGGGCGAACTGGACGAGATGCCCCGGCCTGCATTCGGCATTTGCTCCGGCGTCGATTAACAGGACAGGTGAAAATGTCCCTACATTAATCAGAGAACCTATAGCCGGACGGGCGACCCCTTTAATTTTACCGAGACACGATAGCGCAGCGAATAACACCGCTCCCGTGTTACCCGCGGAAACAAAAGCCGAAGCTTCTCCGTCTTTTACTAGATTGGTACCGACCACAATCGAGGAGTCAGGCTTGCTGCGAACGGCCTCGACAGGTGATTCCTGTGAACCTACCACCTGTCCGGCATCCACTATCGACATATTGAGTTTCCCCAGGTTTTTCCCGGCGAGTACGTAGAGGATTTCTTTCCTGCCTACGAGAGAAATTTCCACCTCGTATTCTCGCGCCGCTTTTATGGCACCCTTAACAACCTCGTGGGGAGCGTATTCTCCGCCCGAAGCATCAACAGCTATTTTCATTTATTTCCCTCGGTCAGTACTCTTTCCCACCTGTCGCATCGTCCTCCCCAGCGGGCAAGAACTGTGCCGTTATTAGATATCTGGGCTATTTCGCACAGGTTAGGACATGCCCCGCATTCAAACGAGGAAGATTTATAGTTTATTTCACTGATACCAAATCCTTTAAAACCTGTTTTCCCATTATTATTCATCATTTCTTCATGGACAAGCAATGCAGCCCCGATTGCTCCCATAACCTCGTGGTGCGGAGGGACAATTATTTCCGTCTCGAGTTCTTCCTCGAAAGCTTTTACAATCGCCAGGTTGAAAGCAACTCCGCCCTGGAAAATAATCGGCGGTTTTATCTCTCTCCCCAGTCCTACGTTATTCAGGTAATTTCTCACCAGCGCCTGACACAGTCCGTAAAGAATGTCCTCCGTTTTATGCCCCATCTGCTGTTTGTGTATCATATCAGACTCGGCAAAAACAGTGCATCTCCCGGCAATACGCACCGGTGTCTCGCTGTTAACGGCACGCCTGCTGAACTCCTCGATATCCATATTAAGACGTAACGCCTGGTGGTCGAGAAAACTACCGGTACCGGCAGCGCAGACGGTATTCATTCCGAAATCAACGGCGACTCCTTCCCTGAGGATAATAATCTTCGAGTCCTGTCCGCCAATCTCTATGACCGTCTGTGCCTGCGGGTAGTAATGAAGAGAAGCGGCGGCATGACTGGTTATCTCGTTTTTTACCAGGTCGGCTTCCACTATTACCCCGGCAAGGTAACGGGCGCTCCCGGTAGTGGCCACGCCGCAGATTTCGGTATCTCCCGGAAGCATTTCCTGCATTTCGGAAAGCCCGTGCTGCATCATTTCGACAGGTTTCCCCCGCGTGGGGAGATAAATATGAGCAAAAAGCTCATTATTTTCATCGAGTGCAGCCAGCTTGGTGGTCACCGAGCCGACATCAATACCGAGATAGATTTTCATAAGTAATAGTCCTTATACTACTGCTTTTATATTACCATTATCCCTGTTCCGTCTCTTGCGTTCAAGCAGGTCGACAAAGGCTTCAAGCCTGGTCAGCATTCCTGTCTTTGTAATCTGTTCGTCGCAAATTATAGTCAGTACCGGGATATTTTCCTTTGTCTTGGGCATAATGTTCTGGGCTACAATCTCAGGCATGCAGGTGAACGGGGCAAGGTGTACCAGTCCGTCATACTCATTGCTATGAAGGACTTTTTCGCCTATTGACTCCCACCCGTCACCGCCTATATCCCGTTTCAGATAGGGTGAAGCCGCCCTGTGAATTCTCTCTTTTTCATCCACACCTAGCGGATTCAGGAACATGGTAAACTTCGTCCATTCGGAGGTAAAGGTCGTCCTTCTTACCTCTACTCCCAGCTTCCCCAACTCACTCTCGATATCGAGATTCGAAAACGGCTCGAGCAGGACATAAAATTCACCGGTAACTCCGACAACAAGCGGTTTGTATCCGGGGTTTTCAGGTACCCGGTGGAGCCTGTCCGTATAATCCTGCTCTGCCATTTTTACGCTGCGTGCATCATCGGCTTCTGCGATTGCCGCAATTGCCTCCCTGTATATTTTGTCCGCTGTCCCCTTTTCTATTTCCACAGCCCGTACTTTCTGCACGGTCCGCTCCACCCTGTCGAGAGCGTCCAGTTTCTTGATACAGAAACGGAAAGCTCCGATTATTTTCGGCCAGGGAGCGTCGTTTGCCAGCCTTTTAACTATATTCAGCATGCCTATCAGTTTCTGCTCCGATACGCCCATTTGCACCATTTCCACATCATATCCCATATCGCGCAGGATTTGTTCCTGTATCCTGGCATAGTAACCAAGGCGGCAGGTGCCGTATCCACCTGGCATAACAATGGTATCGGCTCCAAGCTCGGCAACCTCAATCAGGTTCCCCAGTGTCAGTTTGAAAGGTATACACAGCCCTTCGGGAGACTGCTTTATCGCGAGCGACAGCGTACGCTGAGTAATCTGAGGCGGCGAGATGTAGTCCACGTCCAGCTTTCCAAAAAGCGCTTCGAGGGCAATGTATAAGTTTCCCAGGTGGGGGATAGCTATACGCATGCCTTTTTTCTCCTCTGAATCATATCCGTAAACGCCTCGAGACGTGTTACGATACCCGCCTCTGCCGTATGTTCATCGATAATAAGGCACATAAACGGCATCGAACCCGACCTCACAACCTGCCGCCTGACAGCATCCATCATTAAAGAGTCCGGTCCGCAGCCGAAAGCCATAATGCCGATTATTCCATCGACATCACTCTGCAGATAGTATCCGCCGGCACCGACCACTTCTGCTTCGTAAGTCCAGTATGACCCGCCGATAACGTCGCCGACAGCCGATTCCAGCCTGTCAGATGAAATCATTTCAGGAGTTACCACCTTATATCCCGACTGTTCGAGTTGCCTGATAATCCGGTGGTTAATATATTCGTCATAGAGAAGATACGGGTGC
>CAZIYN010000199.1:0-4414 GCA_964543495.1 uncultured Dehalococcoidales bacterium
GCGTAATGCTCGCGCACGATGTCCGCAGCTACCTTGTTCCGGATATTGAAGGTAACCATATTCCCGAAACTCTTTTCGTAGTCGGCGTCAGTAGCCATCTGCAAGCCCCAGATAAACGCCCCGGTGACGACGCCTTCATGCTCATCCGCCTTGTTTAAGAACGCCTGGATGCAATTCGCCTGGACTTCCTCGCCGTCGTCCAGTCCGTTGCCGTCTTTATCCTTGAACTGCTTCTGCTGAAACTCGTCGGCGATTGCCGTGTGCGGCGAGACTATCGAATCCGTGTAGCCGAACTCGGTGAAGATAATCGGCTTGCCCGGGTTGCGCTGCTGGAGCGGGATAAGGTGCTGCTGGAAAACGCTTTCCCAGGCCGATTCGAGCTGTCCGAGGGACATCGCTTCCGAAGGGTGGGTGGCACTCAACTGGAAATACGCGCTGACCCCGACGAAATCGAGGTCGAGGTCCTTAAACAGGTTGTCCGAGCCGGGACCGAAGAAATCGCGGTTGACCACCGCCCCGTAGTGGACTTCGTATCCCAGGGAACCGGTATAGACCTCCCTGACGGCGTCCACCATGGCCTGCATTTCGTCCCTGAACTCATTGGGCCACTGTCCTCCGGAGCGCGACCTCCACAGCCTGTCCGTCTCGGTGCCCAGGCAGTAAAGGGTGGCGCCTTCCTCCTCCGCTATCTGCCCGATGTGGACAGCCACATCTTTATACGAGTCCCAGAATTCGGTGACGAACTGTTCGTAGTCGGGATGAGAAGGACTCCAGGGCCAGTTTTCCGCCGCTATTTTATCGTCTTCCTGCGCGGCAAAGGGGTCGCCCAGCTGCCATCTCTGCAGGGGGTACTCTCCCTTGCCAAGCGATTCGAAAGCCAGGGCGATATAGACGTTGAAACCATGCCGGCGGTAGGTCTGAATCATATTCCTGAGAACGGCGTCCTTGAAGGTAGGGATACTGAGAGAATCGCTGTAGTCAAGCTCCACGGTGCTGTCCATGCTGCCGTCCAGGTGGAGAGCCACGGAGATACCCACCCAGTTTGCATTGAGGTCGCGAAGGTACTCGAAGTACTCCTCCGGCAGCTGGGGCGCGGCGTCGCGGGTGGTCCCCCAGTTGCCGCCCATGTGGACCGCCCGCATATTGGTGCCGGTGCCCTCGGGTATCGTCCAGTCGCCGTGGGTGGAGGGACCTGTGGGCGCGGAAGGAGTTTCCGGTTTCGAATCGCCGGAATCCTGCTTATCGGGCGGAGGAATTACAACGAAGGAGTCCGAGAGGGGGCCGACGGATACCCGGTAAGTGCCGTCGGTCTCCTGGGCGTTCTTGAAACTTACCGTCTTACCGGAGCCGCCGGCCAGGGTGATATCTTTAAACGAGGCGACTTTATCGTTTATCCTGAGTTCCACCGTGAAAGTACCCGTCTCGCTGCCTTTGTTGGTGACGAGGACGCTGATTTCAACGGTGTCGCGGATTTTCGTTTCCTTCGGAGTGATGGAGAGGTTGCTGAAGGTGAAACGGGCAGGTTTCTCTGCCGGTTTTTCGGCAACTTTTTCTTCTTCAACCGTTTTATCTTCTGTCTTTAGTTCGGTCTCGGATACCGGCGTGGCGCCGCCGCAACCGGAAAAAATCACCGCTGCCGAAAGCAGCAGGCAGACCGAAATGCTTAATATTTTCTTATATATAATGGGATGTATCATCATATACTCCTTAACAGGAGATAATTATAGCAGACATAACAATTGGAATGCGACTTTAGATTGAGCTCCAATTCACCGACTTTGTGAACAATTTAGCTTTGAACTCTTGCTACCCGGGCATATTGACATTCATAGTTGTAAGAACTAAACTCAAATAATAAAATAATAGGGGGATATATGAAACGAATTCTAACTGGATTGTTACTCGGCCTTGTATTATCAATGGTTTTTAGTACGTCAGCGTTAGCTGCTCCCCCTGACAGTATTGTTGTTGTCGCAGGTTCAGGGAATAAGCCAGTATTTAATGTAGCCACCACTGATGGAGTTCCTCCACCAGAAGTAACTATAGTAAAACCTGATGGTGAGCAATTCCAACCCGGGTCGCCCAGATGATGGTGGTAATGCTGAGGTAAACATACTAGTATAAGCACGCTGAGACTTATCATAGCTTAACTGTAAGAATTCACAGACTTATAGATGTTTAGGGCATCTTGAATTGTTGACCTTGACGTATAATGACTAACCATAGCAGGATTCTCAAATCCTCCAAGTCTTTAATGACCTTGTTAGATAGTCCTGATTTCATAGAACGGGTGTAGATACCCTCATTAAAAAAATGGAGCGGGTGAAGGGATTCGAACCCTCGACGTCTTGCTTGGGAAGCAAGCACTCTGCCGCTGAGTTACACCCGCTCAAGGCGTATTCATTTTAGCACACCATTGTAAATAGTTGATAGTAGGGACTTTTATGCGTACAATAGTATACCGTTGCGGATGACTTATTACTCATCTTGTGGTAGAATTTGGACTACACATAAAAAACGGATAGCAAAAAGTATCAGAATGATGAACATTCGGGTATTTATGGGCTATTGAAAAACTAAATGCCCTATACTAAAATTAGTGGTGAGGTTTGACGGGATGGCCGACGACACGACAACAGAAGAGCGACAAGAGAATAACATAAACTTATTCGAGGAAGCCGTAGCCAGGGCTGAGAAGCTGGGTAAAGAGGCGCGCGAGGCCGCTGAGAAATCAAGCAAGACCTCCAGCGAGGCACTGCTTAAAGCCGAGCAAATCAGCCAGGAAATCAAAGAAGCTTCCGCAGAATCGGAAAGACTTGCCCGGGAAGCGATACGCAAGGCTGAAAGGATAAGCAAGGAAGCCAAGGAAAAAGCGGACAAGTCTCTCGAAGCCACCTGGGAGGCGATAGCCAAGGCTGAAGAATCGGCGAGGGCTCCTCAGGAAGCAGCCTCTAATATAACAAAGCAGTTCCAGGAAGCCATTAACCGTGCCGAGACTATAAGCACCGAAGCCCAAAAAGCTGCCGAGGAAGCCCTCAAAGCATCTCAGGAGGGGCTGAGCCGTGCCGAGGAAGCCAGCCAGGCCGCACGGGACAGAGCGGAGTTAGCCACGAAATCGACCAGAGAAGCGATTGCCAAAGCCGAAGAAGCCGGGAAAGCCGCCAAGAGGGCGGCCGAGGAAGCGGAGAAGGCGGCCAGGGAGGCGATAGCCAAAGCGGACAGGTCAAGCAAAGAGTCCACGGAAGCAACCACCAGGCTGGCGAAGGAAGCCGTCGAAAAGGTTGAAAAAGTAAGCAAAGAAACCCTCGAATTGGCCGATATATCCAGCAAAGCTTCACAGCAGGCGGTGGACAAAGCCGAAAGAATAAGCATTTCTACCCGGGAAATGGTCGAGGCTTCATCCATCACCATCCAGGAATCGGCGAGCCACGCCGAGGAGATAAGCCGCCAGGCAAAGGAGATTGCAGACCAGGCGGCGGCATCATCCAGAGAAGCGGTCGGACGCGCCGAGGGAGCGAGCGAAGAAGCCAAGGAAGCAGCCGATAGCGCTCTCAAGATATCCCGGGACGGACTTAACCGCGCCGATGTAATGAGCAAGGAAGCCAGGGAAATCGCCGATGAATCGGTTGCCGCCGCGCAGGAAGCGATAGCCAAGGCGGAAGAAATAAGCAAAGCGGCAAAGGAAGTCGCCGAGGCGTCTTCCGAAGCTACCCGCGAAGCTATCGATGCTTCCGTGAAAGCTTCCAGAGAGGTGGTAAACCGGGCCGAAGAAATCGGACGGATGGCTACCGAGACCACTCAGAAGACAACGCAGGCTTTCGAAGAAGCAATCGGTCGCGCCGAGGCGACGATGCAGGTTGTTAAAGAGACGGCAGAAGCGCTGGCAAAGGCGGCCGAAAAAGCGGTAGAAGTGGCTATAAAAGCCTCTAAAGAGTCTATCGAAACATCGGTGAGGGCTTCTCAGGAAGCTATCAGCAAAGCCGAGGAAATAAGCAAGCTGGCGAGAGAAACCTCCGAAGCGTCTACGAAGGCGGTCGAGTCTTCAGCCAGGTCATCGACCGAGGCAGCCAGGGACATAGCAAAAGCCCTGACCGAACAAGCAAGAGAGACTGCCGAGAGGTCGATACAGGCGGCAAGAGAGGCTACCGAAGCATCGACACGGGCTGCCAGAGAAGCGGCGGAAGTCTCTATCCAGGCTTTCCAGGAAGCGATAACGCGTGCGGAGGCGACCGGGCGGATGTCCAGAGAAGCCGCCGAAGCGTCCATAAAAGCTTTCGAGGAAGCGATAGGAAACGGAGAAGAGACTGCCGAAAAGCCTGCCGCGAAGAAGAAGGAAGAACCATCGGCAAAGAAAGCGGAGCCTGAAGCCGATGATGAGAGTACCGAAGAAGAAGTACCCGAAGCAGATATGAAG
>CAZIYN010000200.1:0-4405 GCA_964543495.1 uncultured Dehalococcoidales bacterium
GGACGGGTGTCCCTGGGCTCCGGCTTCCGCGACGCCCACGAAGGCAAAATCACAACCTATCTGACTCAGCAGGTCGGAGTTTACCCTCATTGTGATTTCACCGGGTTTTTTCACAGGCGGTTCTGCTGAAGTCACTTTAGCGTGCGGCTCCCGTAATATATATTTACCGTATTTTGTCTCAGCCATTTTCTTTCCTCCTGTCCAGAATCTAATCAACAGGACAGTAGCACAGAAGTATCGACCCGTCAATAGCGGTTGTCGGTTTGATAACCTTGCACCAATAATAAATAAAGCTTAATATTAGTGCATTATGGCATACATAGGGATATTCCCGTATATATTCATCGATAAGCCTGTCAAAATCGGTGATATCGAATTCGTACCCGTAACTGCGAACGAAGAAAATACCCGCCGTTCCGCCGATGATAACCGTCACCTGCAGACCCTGATTAGTTACTTTAAGGACTGGCTTGGTAAGCCGCTGGTTAATGCTACGTATTTTATTGCTGATACCCCGAATAAAAGTATTATCGATTCGGTAATAAACGAAATACAGAATTGTGTCCACCTTTTTCGTTTCCTGTTATTGAGCACCGAACGGTACTCTTTTGAGCAAACCCTCCTGTTTTTCTGTGAGACACCTCCTCTGTATGAAAAATTAGCAGGTGACAAAAGTATATATGCCTGTTACAGGTGTTTTATTAACTTCCAGAACTACTATTACGCCCGCACCAACATACCTATGTACCCGCCCTTACCCAATTACAGAACGGCAAGTATCTCCACCGGCGACTTTCGTAACCTGGAAGAGATACGGGACAGGTTTTATAAACAGCATTCAGGTCTTGCCGGCCCGGAACGGGAACGCATTATCAGAGCGGTTGATTTGTTTAACCAGACGTTTCAAAGGAATCCCATAATTGACGAACGTGAAAAAATATATAACATGTCGGTTGCTTTCGAGGTATTACTCGACCTGCCTGCCGATAACACAGTCGGCGCATTATCTTCACGCCTGCAGGCACTCCTCGGCAATAGTGCGGGATTGTCCTCCTGGTGCAGGGACTTCTATGATGCCGGGTTAAAGATATTACGCAGCAGCAAGTCGGGTACTCTGCAGTACAAGCACCCTCATTCCGGCACCGAACTGACACACTTCCTTAACGTAGCCAGAAAAATATTTATCTACTGTGTCCGGGCACTCATGACCGATACGCACGGCGGTTATGAGGATAAAATAACCAGGCTGTTTACTTCCAATGAGGTCTATCTTGAGAATATCAAAAAAGCAGAAACTTATGACGAACTGAAATCAGGAAACCTTATCAGGGAGGTATCTCTGCTTCATCCGTCGCATCCCGTCGGAGATAAAGACGATATTATAAAGCTGGGTAGACTGATATTGCAGTCTTACAAAGACCTGTATCTTGCGGAAGAAAACAAAGGATATTTACCCACCATCGATACTATTCTTAATTTCGAAGAGCCCGATATCGATAAACTGGGTAAGTTATATTTCAAAGCATATGAAGAATTCGAATATGTTTATTCCAGAAACTTTGCCGTATCGGAAGGTGTATCTTCCGGACTGCTGCCCAATGCGGTGAAATCCGGTCCTGATATCGACCGTATTAGACTTGAGCAGGCTATTCTCAGCTTCACCCAGTTCGCCAGCTTCGCCTTAACTCAACCCGGACACGAATAATCTCTGCCGCTACAACATCCCCGGCTTTACATTCTCGCGAGCGCGCCTGATGATTTCGGCTATCCGCTTTTTCCTGGTGGCTTCCATCCTCGCCGAATTCAACCAGCCTATATAGTTGTTCCTGTAACTGTTGGCGAAGCCGTAAAAATTATCTCTGGCAACCTTGTCTTTTTCCAGCGCTTCTTTTAAATCATCCGGCATTTCCTCGGGCTGCCGGCTCGTATAGGCGTTATCCCAGTTGCCGTTCTTCTTCGCCTCTTCAATCTTGAGAAATCCCGCTTCCTGCATTCTCCCCGCTTCTATAAGCTCCTCGGCCTTATCCCTGTTTATCTTCGACCACACGCTGCTCCGCCTGCGGGGAGAATACCTGAGAATATACTTATCATCGTCGATACTGCGCAGCTTGCCGTCTATCCAGCCGAAACAGATAGCTTCTTCAACCGCCTCTTTTTGTCCAATTCCCGTCTTTCCGCTTTTTTTCTTGTAGTGAATCAGCCAGGCTTCACCGGCGGTATCATGGTTCTCTTCCAGCCATTTATGCCATTCATTCCTGTCCGCTAAATAAATCGATTTGTCCAGTTCCATAACAGATATTACCGGCGTTTCTTTCTTTTCGGAGTGGCGGCCACCTCGGCAATCCTCATGGATATATCAGCCCACTCGTAAAGCTTCTCGTTGTCCTCGAGTACATCTTCCGGGACCGCCCAGTAAGATATCCCGTGGGGGAAGATGCTGCTTCCCGCTTTCTCGTACATCTCGCGGTTCGTATCGTCGACCTTGAAGTATAAGATATCATCGGAAAATAAGGCAAACATAAGACCGGCGTGAAAAATACCGTACCCGCCGAACATCGCCCGGCTGGTAACATCACCGGCAGGAATCAGCTTGTCCATAATAAAGTCCAGATAGTCCTTACTTACACTCATTTTATTGCTCCAGATATACTGATATTTGAGTTCTCATGGGCTTCGGCTCATACCAGCCCTGTTTTACAATCACTTCCCCGTTCGTACCTATGAAATAAGCGGCATTCGGGGCGGGACCGTAAGTACACCACACGGGGTTATCCATTTCGTCGATTAATACCGGGACAGTAATTCCAAGTTCGCGTGCCATCTGCGTAGCCTGAGAGACCCGCTCTTCGTAGGTCTCCGGCTGGCCCAGAGGGTTTCCTTCTTCATCTTTACTCGCCGACATCGTCCACTCATCACCGCTGTAGGGAGACGGACAACCGGCAGGATGTGCCTCGAGAGTATATACCGTCAGGATATTTACGCGGTCTCCGAATTCATCATCCATTTCTTCCGTGTCAGCGACCCACTGCCTGAACGGCGGTCAGGTAAAGGAACCGAATGTAAATAATACGGGCTTTTCGGCAAGAAGCCTTGAAAGGCTGTATTCTTTTCCGTGAATATCCTTGAGGGTAAAATCGATTGCCGTATCTCCTTCTGAAAGTCCGGCACTTTCGAAGTCTATGTTCAGGGCTTCATAACAGCCACTTTCAAGTTCTGCCGGCAGCTCCGGGCCGGCAGGTTCTTCGGTGTCGGGAAGGTCATGCGGTTCCGCTTCGGAAGGGTCGGCTCCTTCCTGAGGATTATCGGGGTCTTCAATTTGCACGGGTTCCTCGGGCTGACCGGTCTCTTCCTGTTCGATGTCGCCTGGGTATTTCGGTAATGCAGCCTGTTCTTCCTCCGCGGGAATATCGGAAGGTGATGTATCCTGACTGCATGATGTCGGAAGTATCAGCAGCAAACAGGCAATTATTATAATAATGCTGTACTTGAATACCCTCATAACTATTCTAATGTTACTATAGCCTGGTTTCCGTTTCTCCGGAAATCGGCTGATTTCTTCTCCCGTCGATAAAGTGCCGTATCGCCATTATCGGGTGCCTGTATATCATGCGGGGACCCGAATACCGCATCACCGTTCTTATTTTTTCTCTCATATCGGGCTTGTAACAGTGAACCGGGCACCTGGCGCAGGTCGTCTTGCCCTCCCCGTAAGGGCACCTGCTCAAACGCTCCCGGGAATAGTTGATGAGTTCTTCGCATTCGGCGCACAGTCCTTTACCCGCGTGATTTCCCCGGCAATACATATCTATCATCGCGGAAACGGTGCCGCTTTCCCTGTTTATACGCCTGCCCTCGTTCTTCATCGACCTTCTTTCAGGCGCGTCGCCATTTTCCTGCCGAGCTGCCTGGCATCTTCCAGGAGAACGGAATTATCCTTAACGTCGCCCGGGTCCAGGGCATAACCCGAAACGATGAATTTGCTGTCCTCTTTAAGTTTGAAATTCCAGTCGATAAACTGGTTCAGCGTATACAGGGTATCATCGATAGCCTCCATTTCCGCCACCACTATCAGGCCGGCGGCCTTCGCCCTGTAAGTGAGGTCGTGCTTGTAGGCGAAATAGTTGCGGTCTATAAACGCCTTCATCTGCGCGGTAACGTTATACCAGTAGACCGGTGTGCCAAGGATAACTCCGTCGGCTTCCCTGAATTTATCTATTATCCGGTCGGCGTCGTCTTTCTGAGTGCAGGACTCGAAGGTAGCGCAGTTGTAGTGCCCCAGGCACGGTCTGACATCATACTGGCTGAGGACTATCTTTTCGGTATCGATACCGGGTCCCGCCGCCTCTTCGAGCGCCAGGTCTACCAGGTAGTTCGTGTTACCTTTAGGTCTGGGACTGCCGACAAT
>CAZIYN010000201.1:0-4372 GCA_964543495.1 uncultured Dehalococcoidales bacterium
CGCGCAAACCGGTTGAAGTCCGAATTCCTGGCTAACATGTCTCACGAACTACGTACCCCCCTTAATGCTATTATCGGTTTTTCGGAACTGATGATAGAAGGAGTAACCGGAGAGATAAACGAAGAGCAGAAGCAGTGCCTGAATGATGTACTTACAAGCAGCCAGCACCTCCTCAACCTGATTAACGGCATCCTCGACCTCTCGAAAATAGAATCGGGTAAGGTCGAATTTCAGTCTGAGAACGTCGCTTTACCCGATGTAATAACATCTCTTGCCAGGACAATGATGCCGATACTGAAACCAAGAAATCAGAGTCTCGATGTGGAGATAGATAAAGACCTGCCGCCGGTCTACGCAGAAGAGGGGAGAATCTCCCAGGTACTGCTCAACCTTGTCGAAAACGCCTCCAAGTTCACCCCGGACGGAGGCAGTCTCAAGATAGAGGCGGTCAGGGACGGTACCCTTTGTCAGGTGATTGTAGTAGATAACGGCATCGGTATCGAGGAAGAGAACCTGGAACGGGTATTCGAGCCCTTTTCACGTCTGGACGAGTCGCTGGTAAAGGAAAGAGGCGGCACGGGGCTCGGACTGGCCCTTGCCAAGCAGATAGTAGAGAGATACGCCGGTCGTATCTGGGTGGAAAGCGAATACGGAAAAGGCAGTAAATTCAGCTTTACCTTACCGCTTGCAGATATCAGTAAATAAATACTGAGAACGGAGACAGGTAATGAAAGAGAAAATACTCGTCGTGGAAGATAATCCCCAGAATATGAGACTGCTCGAAATGGTCCTCCGTGTGGAGGAATACAACCTGGTAAAGGCAACAGACGGAGAACAGGCCCTTGAAGTGGCAAAGTCGGAAAAACCAGACCTCATCCTGATGGATATAAGCCTGCCGAGAATGAGCGGGCTGGACGTTACCAGAAAACTTAGAGAAGAGCCGGAGTTTAAAAATACTCCCATCATCGGCATTACCGCTTTCGCCATGAAGGGGGACAGGGAAAAGGTTATAGAGTCCGGATGTACGATATATATGTCCAAGCCGGTCAATACGCTGGCTCTTCCGGAGGTAGTTGCCGAACTGATTGTGAGAAGCAGACAGGCGGAAAGGGAATCCCGCCGGAGCCGGAAATGATAAAAAAAGTACTGGCTATCGACGATGACGAGCAGTTCCTCAGGCTGGTCGACAAGGTACTGAGCACCAGCGAATTCCAGGTCCTCAAAGCCGACGGAGGCCAGGAAAGCCTGAGACTCCTTTATTCTGAAAAACCGGATATCGTACTCCTGGATGTCGCCATGCCCAGGATGGACGGCTGGCAGGTCTGCCAGCGTATCCGTGAAATGTCCGATGTCCCCATAATTATGCTTACGGGCAAGAAAAAAGCAGAGGAAGATATAGTAAAAGGACTGGACTATGGAGCCGACGAGTATCTCTTCAAACCTGTGGGAAACAGGGAACTGGTCGCCAGGGTACGGGCGACCCTGCGGCGTAACGAGCTTCCCTCTCCGGCTGAATTGAAAAAGGAAATCTCATACGCCGATGGTTTCCTTACAGTTGATATCAATCAAAGGAAGATAGAAGTAAACGGCGAACGGGTGAAACTCACTCCCAGGGAATTCCGCCTCTTCTCTCTCCTTCTGGAAAATGCCGGACGCATCCTGACTCACAGAGAGCTCCTCGAGAAAGCCTGGGGCTGGGAATACACGGACGATATAGACTACGTCCGTATCTATGTCTCTCACCTGCGCCATAAGATTGAGCCGGACTCCGGCCTGCCCAGATATATTATCACCGAACCGGGGGTGGGCTATTATTTCCAGAAAACAGCCTGACCCTCATTATTGACGCTGAAAATAGCCGTATGCTACTATAAAACCACTAAATCCCGGTAACTGTTACAAGGGTTTTGGAAGAAACCCTCTTTATTTATCCCAGGCGATTCTTTTATCAATCATTTTAGACTCTTCTCAGGAATAGTAGCAATGCTCGTAGAAGAAGAACTGGCTGATTTTACTCCCGGGAAAGATATGCTCCTGACTGTAGGGGTATTCGATGGAGTCCACCGCGGACACAAGTACCTCATTTCAAGGCTGAGAGAGAGTGCCGCAAAACGCGACCTTCTCAGCGGCGTGGTCACTTTCAAACAGCACCCTCTCGAAATACTTGCACCGGATACAGAACTGCCCTACCTCACCGGACTCGATGAAAAAGTACGCCTGCTGAAGAATGAAGGTGTTAATGCCGTGGTTGCCCTTTCTTTCACCCCTGAATTTGCGGGTCTCAGCGCCAGCCAGTTCACCGGACTGCTAAAAAAACACCTCAGGATGAAAGGCCTGGTAATAGGTCCCGATTTCTCTCTCGGAAGAAACCGGGAGGGAAATGCTGAAGCCCTCGGTGCCATCGGCAAACATCTCGATTTCACGGTGGAGGTGGTATCGCCCGTCAAAGTAAACGGTGATGTTGTCAGCAGCACCGCTATCAGGAATGCTATCGCCGCCGGCGATATTAAAAAAGTGAGTGACCTGATGGGACATCATTTCAGTCTTCACGGTTACGTTACTTCAGGTGACAGACGCGGCTCGGAGCTGGGCTTTCCCACTGCCAATCTTGAGATAAATCCCAAGCAGACACTCCCTCCTGAAGGCGTTTACGTTACCCGGGCATATATCGGCGGTAAGACCTATAAGTCCGTAACGAACATCGGCAAACGTCCTACTTTCGGCGATAATCCCCGTTCGATAGAGACATATGTAATGGACTACAGAGATAATCTGTACGGTCGTGAACTGAGAATAGATATAGTAGAAAGACTTCGCGGTGAGAAAAAGTTCGATTCCGTGGAGGCCCTTAAAAAGCAAATCGCCCTGGATATAGAGAAAGCAATAGCTGTTCTGGACTCCTGCAGCGGTGATTGATTCCGCCGGGCACCGGCCTGCCGCACCACCCCATAATATTTTGAGAAAACGGGAAATTCGGCTATACTGAGTTGTATAAACGACATCGAGGAGACAAATGGAAGAATTACGTATTCCGGGACCCACGCCTTGCCCCCCTGAAGTCCTTCAGGCGATGACAAAACAGATGATAAATCACCGCGGTGAAGAATTTCAGGGAATGCTGATGGACGTCACCGACAAGCTAAAGCAACTGTTTCAGACGAAAAACGACCTGTATTTGCTGACAGGTTCGGGCACGGGTGGTCTGGAAGCCGCCGTTGTTAATACTCTTTCGCCCGGAGACAGGATTCTTTCGGTCTCCATCGGCGTTTTCGGGGACAGGTTCGCCAGCATAGCCGAGGAATTCGGCGCCGATGTCAACCGCCTGGCTTCCGAGTGGGGCAAGGCTGCCGACCCCGATGAAGTGCGAAAAGTCCTGCAGGCGAACCCTGAAATAAAAGCAGTACTGGTCACCCATAATGAGACCTCCACAGGCGTAACCAACGACCTCGCTTCACTGTGTTCGGTTATAAGAGAATTCGATAAACTCATCATCGTGGATGCTATCAGCAGTCTCGGTTCAGTAAACCTGCCCGTCGATGAATGGCAGTGCGATATCGTGGTTACCGGCTCCCAGAAAGGCTGGATGGTCCCGCCCGGACTGGCAATGGTAAGTATCAGTGAAAAAGCCTGGAAGGCGCACGCAGAAGCTAAAATGCCGCGTTTTTACTGGGACTTCACCAAGGCTAAAAGCTACCTCGAGAGGAAACAGACGCCGTGGACACCGGCTGTATCTGTGGTTTTCGGTTTATACGTGTCACTGGATATGATGCTGAAAGAAGGTCTCCAGAATATCGTTGCCCGGCATGCACGTGTCGGCGCGTCTGCTCGTGAAGGAATCAAATCGCTAGGGCTGCCTCTCTTCGCCGATGAAAAATATGCCTCGAATACAGTCACCTCGGTAGCCGGCTCGAACGGACTCGATGTCAAGAAAATGCTGACGATAATGAGAGAAGAGTATAATGTTATCCTCGGTGGCGGACAGCAGAAACTGGATGGTAAAATATTCCGTATCGGACACCTCGGACTGGTGAACGAAGACGATATAGCAAAAGTAATTTCCGCTCTGGAAGAAGCCTTGCCGAAGGCCGGATTTGGAGGTAAATAAGTCAGATGAAAGTGCTGGTCGCTGACCTGGTCGATGAAAATGGTATCGAACTCCTCCGAAGCTGCGCCGAGGTGGATATCAAACCGGGACTGTCTCAGGAAGAGCTGATATCCATCATAGGTGAATATGATGCCCTTGTCGTGCGCAGCCAGACACAGGTTACGCCGGAGGTCATAGCAGCCGGGAATAAGCTGCAGGTAATCGGCCGCGCCGGTGTGGGTGTAGACAATATTAACGTCGATGAAGCAACACGTCAGGGCATAATAG
>CAZIYN010000202.1:0-4292 GCA_964543495.1 uncultured Dehalococcoidales bacterium
GACCAGGACTACGAAAACCTCCTGAAACAGGGGGCAAGAGCTGCTCTGGCAGACGGCTGGGGCGGAAGTATGATAGCTACCGAGTTACAGGATATCCTTTTCGGGACTCCTGCTCCTCTGTTGAGCGAGGTGAACCTCGGCGTCCTGAAAGATGACCAGGTAAATATCATTATTCACGGACATGAACCGCTTCTATCGGAGATGATTGTTGCCGCAGCTCAGAGCCCGGAGATAGTAGAACTGGCGAAATCGAAAGGCGCCAAAGGAATTAATTTGGCCGGAATCTGCTGCACGGCAAATGAAATCCTGATGCGCCACGGCGTACCACTGGCGGGTAATTTCCTGCAGCAGGAACTAGCACTGGTAACAGGAGCCGTCGATGCGATGGTGGTAGACGTACAGTGCGTGATGGAATCACTCCCCGATATAGCCCAGTGCTATCACACAAAGATAATCACCACTTCGCCCAAAGCGAAGATGAAAGGCGCTACCCATATCGAATTCGATGAATATGATGCGATGACGGGCGCCGTGGAGATTGTAAAAGCGGCAATCGAGAACTACCCGAACAGGGGCAGCAATATTCAGATTCCCGCGGTGAAGCAGGAACTGATTGCCGGATTCAGCCACGAGACTATTAATTACCTTCTCGGAGGATTGTTCCGGGCTTCCTACAGGCCGTTGAATGATAATATTATCAACGGTCGTATCCGGGGAGTCGCCGGCGTTGTCGGCTGTAATAATCCCAGGGTTACTCACGACGATGTTCATGTCAAGATGATAAAAGAACTCATCAAGAATGACGTTCTTGTTATCCAGACAGGATGCAGCGCGATGGCGGCAGCCAAAGAAGGGCTGCTGCTGCCGGAAGCCGCTGCGAAATACGCCGGAGAAGGACTTGCAGAGGTCTGCGAGACAGTAGGCCTTCCCCCGGTAATCCACATGGGCTCCTGCGTAGACAACAGTCGTATCCTGATGGCGGCTACGGCTATGGTGAAAGACGGCGGTCTCGGTGATGATATCAGCGACCTGCCGGTGGCCGGTGCTGCTCCCGAATGGATGAGCGAAAAAGCAATCTCTATTGGTCAGTACTTCGTCAGTTCGGGCGTCTATACGGTATTCGGTGTAACCTGGCCTACCGAGGGCAGCAAGGAAGTAACCGATTACCTGTTTAAGGACATGGAAGAACTGTACGGCGGTATGTGGGACTTTGAGCCTGAACCGATTAAAGCGGCTCAAATGATGATTGCCCATATCGATAAGAAACGTGCCGCGCTGGGTATTGATAAAGCTAGAGAAAGAGTACTCTATGACATGGAGATGAGGCGTGAACTGGATAAGGTATAAATGTCATAGCAGCTATAGAAATAAGGGAGGGCTAAAGAGAAATGTCTAAAATAATTGCCTCAGCAGCGATTAGAGGAGCTCATAAGATAGTAGGTGAAGCCGAGCAAAAATGGCAGCAGGCAATGGATAAATATGGTGCTAATGAACCTGTCGGTTTCCCCAATACGGCTTATTATCTGCCTGTAATTTACGGCATGCTCGGTTTACCTGTAGAAAAAATCGGTGATATGGAAGCGGTGGTCAATAAGTGTAAAGCAATACTCCCACCGCCGGTGAGAGAGACCCATCCGCTCCCTTACCTGGGTCCTACGCTTGATGCGGGTATGGCTACTTTATTCGCCCAGGAAATCACCGAAGCCATACGTTATCTGGATGAACCGAATTTCTACACCAAACAGGAAGATATTACCGAAGACAACATCTGGCTTGGTGCCGCGGACGATATCATTCTCAGGAAGAGGGGTATCGAGTTTGTTGACGGCACCGCACCGGGATTCGCCGCTATACTCGGCGCCGCTCCTTCAAGTGAAATAGCGGCGCAAATCGCCCAGGAACTACAGCAGAAAAACCTTTACGTGTTCATGGGCGGTGAATATAACGGTGTAAGATTTTCCGAACAGCTTGTAGAAGCCGGAGTCCAAATCGGATGGCCGACCCGTCTGGTGTCTTTCGGACCCGATACAAGCGCCGCCGTATTCGCACTGGGCTTTGCTACCAGAGCGGCTATGTCCTTCGGAGGTATCGAGCCGGGAGAATTCAGAAAAATCCTTATTTATAATAAAGACCGTGTATTCGCCTTCGCTCTGCCGATGGGTTACGTTACGGACGAATGGTATGCCACCGCAGCAGGCGCCATTAATTACGGATTCCCCGTTATTGCAGATACTCCGATACCTGAAATCCTGCCGACGGGAGTATGCACGTACGAGCATGTCGTTTCGAATATTCCGCACGACGAGCTCGTTGCAAAAGCAGTCGAGGTCAGAGGACTAAAGGTTGCCGTGGCTGAAGTACCTGTCCCGGTAGCTTTCGGCGCTGCCTTCGAAGGTGAAAGAGTCAGAGGCGAGGATATATACCTGGAGTGCGGCGGTGGCCGGACAGCCATGGTAGAGTGGGTAACCAGCAAACGAATGGAAGAAGTCGAAGACGGTAAGGTTGAAGTTATCGGTCCGGAACTTTCTGATGTAGAAGCCGGCTCCAGGCTGCCTATGGCTATATGCGTAGAAGTAGCAGGCAGAGAGATGCAGGACGACTACGAGCCGATTCTTGAAAGGCAGATTCATCACCTTATTAACTACGCCCAGGGTGCAATGCATATCGGGCAGAGAGATATTGCCTGGATACGTATTGCCAAGCAGGCGGTTGAAAAGGGATTCAAGCTGGAGCATATCGGTACTATCCTTCATGCGAAACTTCACCAGGATTTCGGAAGAATATTCGATAAGCTGCAGGTAAAGGTATACACGGAAGAAGATAAAGTAAAAGAAATCGTGGAAAAAGCCAGGGAAGTCTATCAGACAAGAGACGAAAGAATCGAGGGTATGACCGATGAGACCATTGAAACATACTACTCGTGTACTCTGTGCCAGTCGTTCGCTCCCAGCCACGTGTGCGTAATCAGTCCCGAGAGGACCGGTCTCTGCGGTTCTTACAACTGGATGGATTGCAAAGCGTCCTTCGAAATCAATCCTACCGGACCGAACCAGCCGGTGGAAAAGGGTGAGACTATCGACGAAAAGTTCGGTCAGTGGAAAGGCGTTAACGATTTCGTCACCCAGGCCTCGCGTGGCAAGATAGACCATTACAACTTCTACAGTATAGTGAATGACCCGATGACCACATGCGGATGCTGCGAATGTATTGCAGCAATATTACCGCTGTGTAACGGTGTGATGACCGTAAACCGTGAATATACCGGTGAAACCCCCTGCGGAATGAAATTCACCACGCTTGCCGGTACTATCGGCGGCGGTCTCAGCACTCCGGGTTTTGTCGGTCATGGAAAATACAACACGACTCAGAGAAAGTTCATCGCAGGTGACGGCGGATTACTGAGAATGGTATGGATGCCCAAGAGTCTCAAGGAAGAAATCGGTGAGCGTATCAATGCCAGGGGTGAAGAGATGGGAGTTTCCAACTTCCTGGATATGATTGCCGATGAGACAGTCGGCGTATCCGAAGAAGAGATAATGGAATTCCTGCAGGAAAAGAATCATCCTGCGCTCGGTATGGACCCGATTATCGGTTAACGAAAGAGACACAGGAATATAACGGTACGGAAATTGAAAAACTTTTCCCGTTCTTACCATGAATAAACTAGGGAAGGGAGTATAGAAGATGGCTCTTACAGGAATAGAGATATTTAAGTTGCTACCAAAAACAAACTGCAAGGAATGCGGAGTGCCAACCTGTCTTGCTTTTGCAATGAGTCTGGCGGCAGGCAAAGCGGAACTAACCGCCTGCCCATATGTCTCCGACGAGGCAAAGGAAGCGCTCCAGGAGGCATCGGCCCCGCCGATAAGGGTCGTCACCATAGGAGCTGGTGATAATGCTGTGAAGGTCGGTGGCGAAACGGTAATGTTCCGCCATGAAAAGACATTCGTAAATCCTTGCGGAATAGCCGTCCTTGTAAAGGACACTATGGGCGATTCCGAGGTTGACGCAGTACTGGGAAGATTCAAGGAACTCCAGTATGAGAGGGTCGGTCTTCTGCTCCGTCCCGAGCTTATTGCGGTTAAAGGAGAATCAGGAGATGCCGCGAAGTTCGAAGCGCTGGTGACGAAAGTTGCCCAGAACACGGACGCAGCAATCATTCTGATGAGTGAGAGTGCGGATGTACTGGCAGCCGGCCTGAAAGCCTGCGCCGATAAAAAACCGTTGATTTACGCAGCTACGAAAGATAACGTGGATGCGGTTGCAGCTCTAGCGAAGGATAACTCGTGTCC
>CAZIYN010000203.1:0-2535 GCA_964543495.1 uncultured Dehalococcoidales bacterium
CCGGCTACAGATAGAGGTCTTAGAGAGGCGTATTGCCGAGCTTGAAGACCTCGATAGTAAGCGACGCCAGGCGGAAGGGAGACTGAAAGAAGCGGAACAACTGCTGCAGGCGGTAATCGACCTGGCACCCGATGCTTATTACCTGAGCGACCTAAAGGGCACATTCATAGACGGTAATAAAGAGGCTGAAAACATCGTTGGCTACAAGAAGGAAGAACTGATAGGTAAGAACTTTCTTAAACTGGACCTGCTTACTGTAAAGCAGATTCCCAAAGCGACGGAACTTCTTGCCCGGAATGCTCTCGGGAAAGCGACCGGTCCGGATGAATTTACATTGAGGCGGAAAGACGGCAGTCTGTTACCGGTGGAAATCAGTACCGTTCCAATAAAAATGAGTAACAAAACTGTAGTGCTGGGTATTGTCCATGATATTACCAGAACAAGGGAACTGGAGGATACGGAAGAGCATTTCAGGTTCATTTTCGATAATATTAACGACGCTATTATCAGCCTGGACGAGACCGGAAAGATAGATATGGTAAACGCAACGGTGGAGAATATTTTCGGAGTAAAACCGGAACAGGTTATCGGACAGAACTTCGCCAGTCTGGGAGTTTTTAATCCCGCTGACCTGCCTAAATTGATGCAGATGTTCAGCGGATTACTGAAGGGTGACGTCCCTCAACTGGTGGTTATAGAGCCCAAACTAAGAGATGGCAGGGTAATAAAGGTTGAAGCCAGTACCCGTGTTATCAGCAGGGGCAATACAATAGAACGCATCCTGGTAGTGGCCAGAGATATTACCGGGCGGGAATAGCCCGAAAACGGGGCATCTCTTCTTTCTCTTTTAACTCATCATACTATAATTATATATTTTCCGGCCGGATTCTCACTGCGCATGGTGGTGTTTCAGTTCGATTTCAAGTATCCTGATATGGTTATTTGAGTAGGTGTCGAGTAGTTCCAGGATATGAATAGCTTCCGGGGAGCCGCCTTCGAACATCCTGTGAAACCGGCGGGCGGCAAATGACTTCTCGATATCGAGAGCCTTGGAAAGAGCATCTTCAAATGAAAGCTTTTTCTTTTTAGCATTTTGCAGGGCATCTTTCAGGGTGACCAGAATACTTTTTACATCTTCAACCATCCCGCCGTTTTCCTTGAAACTTGCCCTGCCGTTATTGTACAGGTTGATAAGGTCGAGAATCACGCTGGCCTGGTCTCCTTTCTCTACCGTAAGTCCCAACCAGAATTCCTCATGAAGGGGAAACAGTTGTCCGTACTTTTCATAAAGACGTCCGGCAGCTTCTTCGACCTCCACCAGCATCTGCATGGTGCTTAATTTACCATCAGAGGTATCTTCATTCATCCCTTTACCGTTCATAAATTAAACCGGTTCACTTCCCCCTCAACCTCCTTAAGATGGCATTCTTATATATGGAAGCCAGGTTTTTACTATGTTTGCGGACCTGCTCTTTCTTACTGCGCCGTTTCTTTTCGCGCCGTTCCTGCCTTGTTTCTCCGTGATTATCATCCACTTTTCATCTCCACCACGTCGAATTCTTTCCTCAGCTCGATAATGCGGTCGCGCAGCATAGCCGCCTTCTCGAACTCAAGGTTTTTGGCGGCGGTTTTCATCTGGCCTTCGAGGTCTTTTATCAGGCGGGCTACATCTTCCTTATTCGTTGGCGTACCGGCGTCATAAGACACCTTTGTCTCGGCTACCGCCTTCACCCTGTCAGTAATATCCTTGATTGCTTTCCTGATTCCCTGCGGGGTGATGCCGTACTTCTCATTGTATTCTTCCTGTATCCGGCGGCGCCGCTTAATCTCCTCCATGGCGGCGTTCATCGAGCGGGTGACGGTATCGGCATAGAGGATAACGTGCCCGTCGATATGGCGGGAGGCACGACCCATAGTCTGAATCAGCGCCCATTCAGACCTTAAAAATCCCTCTTTATCTGCGTCGAGTATAGCTACCAGGCTGACCTCCGGAAGGTCGAGTCCCTCTCTGAGAAGGTTGATACCCACGATGACATCATAAACGCCGAGACGGAGGTCGCGGAGTATCTCCACCCGTTGAAGAGTATCTATTTCCGAGTGCAGGTAATGTGTTTTGATACCCAGTTCGATAAGGTAATCTGCAAGTTCTTCCGCCATACGCTTGGTCAGTGTGGTAACCAGGCAGCGTTCTCCTTTGTCCACCCGCTGCTTTATCTGGTCGAGGAGGTCGTCAATCTGCCCTTCCGTGGGCTTGATTTCAATAGTCGGTTCTAATAGTCCGGTGGGGCGCACCAGCTGTTCGACTACCTGCTGGCTGTGTTCTTTTTCATAGGGTCCCGGAGTCGCCGAGGTGTAAATGACCTTGTTGGTACGCTCCTGGAACTCGGAGAAGCTGAGAGGACGGTTGTCCAGGGCGGAAGGCAGACGGAAGCCGTAGTCCACGAGAGTCTGCTTACGGGAACGGTCTCCGTTATACATTCCGTTGAGCTGGGGAACGGTCATGTGCGATTCGTCAAGAATCAGCAGGAAGTCGTC
>CAZIYN010000203.1:2545-4222 GCA_964543495.1 uncultured Dehalococcoidales bacterium
ATCGAGCAGTGTCCACGGGGAGCTTCCCGGTGGTCTACCGGAAAGGGGACGGGAGTAATTTTCAATACCGGAACAGTAACCGGCTTCCCGCAACATCTCGATGTCATAGTTCGTTCTCTGTTCGAGGCGTGCCGCCTCCAGCAGCTTGTCCTGCGACTTAAGCTCAGTAATCCTTTCTTCAAGCTCTTCCTCGATGAGCTGGATTGCCTCTACCAGTTTTTCCTGTGATGTCACGAAGTGCTTCGCTGGATAGATATCCACGTTCCCCATGTCGGATAGCAGTTCTCCAGTGAGGGGGTCTATCTGCTGAATGCGTTCGACTTCGTCACCGAAGAACTGGATACGCAGGGCAAGTTCCTCATAGGCAGGCTGGATTTCAAGCGTATCACCGCGGACACGGAATTTACCACGGCTGAAATCGGTATCGTTACGCTCATACTGCATCTCTATTAAGCGGTGCAGGAGCTTATAACGGTTATAACTTTCACCCTTTTTAAGGCTGCAGACGAAACTGTAATATTCCTCCGGCGCTCCCAGGCCGTAGATGCAGGAAACGGAAGCTACTATTACCACATCGCGTCTTTCGAAGAGGGCGCGGGTGGCGGCATGGCGTAGTTTATCGATTTCATCGTTAATCTCGGCGTCCTTTTCTATATAGAGGTCGTTCCGGGGAATATAGGCTTCGGGCTGGTAGTAGTCGTAATAACTGACGAAGTATTCCACCGCATTTTCAGGAAAAAATTCCCTGAACTCCTGGTAGAGCTGAGCGGCAAGCGTCTTATTATGGCTGATAACGAGGGTCGGCTTCTGTGCTCGCTCTATAACGTTAGCCATCGTGAAGGTCTTGCCGCTGCCGGTAACACCGAGCAGAGTCTGATGCTTGTAGCCTTCATTCAATCCTTCGATGAGCTTGTCGACTGCTTCCGGCTGGTCGCCGGTCATTTTGAAATCGGCGATTATCTTGAAGTCGGACATTCACCACCCCGTCTGATAAACAATCGGATTTCCTTATAGTCCTTTGAGTACGCTGATTATTTCTTCGATATCCGGCACATCACTGGTCTCATACAGTTTGGAGAAGACGATTTTCCCGTTTTCATCGATAATAAAATTGCTTTTCTGAGCGATTCCGTCTTTCTCTCTGAAAACCCCGAAGAGGCCGGCGACCTTGCCATGGGGCCAGAAATCGGATAGGAGACGGGTCTCCTTTATACCGATGGTGTTTGCCCATGAAAATTTGGAGGGTACCGAATCAACGCTTATGGCGACGGCTACTGTATTCAAGGAGTCCAGAACAGCCTTGTTCTTCTCGAGGTCCTGCATCTGCTCGTTGCACAGCGTTGTCCATGCTACCGGGTGAAAAGAGACCAGCACCCTCTTGCCTCTGAAGTCGGATAATTTAAACTCGGCACGCTCCTGGTCTCTCAGTGCGAAGTCAGGGGCATCTGTTCCTGCCTGAAGCGGATTTATCTCTTTGTCCATACTTACAACTCCAATCTGTAATACAGATGTAATTCAGTCCAATAACAGTATATCCCTTTGAGGTGACGGCTTCAACGAATCGATTACGGGTGGACTAGCGACTGAATTTGCCGACAAGCTTTCCTTTTCTTACCCTGATTTCTTCAGAAGCGTCAATCACCTGCCGATACGATACGCCTTCGGGCAGGTCGAGGG
>CAZIYN010000204.1:0-4202 GCA_964543495.1 uncultured Dehalococcoidales bacterium
CTTCAGTACGGTGTTCCGAAACTGAGATATCTTGCGGCTTCAAGGACTCTTCACGGGGAAAAGGATGTCGACAATTTCCTCGAGCCGATGCTGGAGCTGCTGACCAAACCTCTTACCGAAGAAGAAAAAGAGAGTGGTATGCATATGCCTTCGGTTGCAAGGATTCTTTTCGAAGGTACTCTCGAAGAAGCCGAGGAATTTTACCAGCAGACGAAATATATCCCCCATCCCATGAATGCTCCGATTTCAGTCTATACGGACGGACTTCCGGTTATCATTCCTACCGAGGAGAGAGTGGCGGAGATGCTGAAAGGCACCAGCCACAAACCGGATGAAATCGTCTCATATCAGACGGACAGAGGCGGCAAGAAGGGCGATGTGGTACGTTTCATGCCTATGGAAAAAACCGCCACCGTGGAAAAAGTGGCGGTGAATGCGGTGATGGCCGGATGCAAACCCGAACAGCTGCCGGTAGTGCTGGCTATGGCGGAGTCGGGATGCGGTACCGGCACGACAACCTTCTGGGGGCAGTGGGCGTGCGTCAGCGGACCCATTGTCAAAGAGATTGGAATGAACTGTGGAGTAGGCATGCTCGACCCCGGGAACCCGGCAAATATGGCTATTGGTCGCGCTTATCAATTGATGGCGGTTAACCTCGGCGGTGCCGTTCCCGGTGTGAACAGGATGAACAGTATCGGCAGTCCTTTCAATTCCGGCGGCTGCTGTTTTGCCGAGAATGCCGACGGTCTGCCTGAAGGCTGGAAAGGCATGAACGAGGAGTACGGATTCAAGAAAGACGAAAGTATGATTCTGGTTATGAACTCGGGAGGATATATTATAGGAAACCAGTTCTCTCCGGGCGGATACAGGGCATTCCAGAAAAGCGGTCACGGCGGAATGGCAAGGCGTATGGATGTTAAAGGAGTCCCCGGACCGCATAACTGGCTGGAGTACCTGGTCCCTCAGCTCTGGGCGGGCCGAGAAGGCGGATATACGTTTATTATGGTCCCCGAGATGGCGCAGCACCTTAAAGAAATCGGGTTCGATACCAAAGATAAGGTATACGAGTGGCTCTGGGAGAAAAGTAAAGAGCCTCTGAAGCAATACAGGCTGCGTTCCTGGCCCGATGAGAGTACAAACGGCTGGCTGGGTATAGAGAAAACCTCCGGTAAACACTGGAAAGAGTTGCCCGATGACTATATGGTACCTCTGGTAAACGAACCGACCGACAACTGCATTATAATCGGCGGAGGTGATGAGGAGGTCTGCCAGCAGCTCTGCGGACGCCGCGGTCAGCTCGGTCTTGCTCCGGTATACAGCATAGATGCCTGGCGGTAAATAAAGTATCTATAAGAGAAAAAAGGCGGCGCTATTCGGCGCCGCCTTCGGTATATATTACCTTATAATTCAGGTACTTTACTAAATTGACAGTGGTTATCCTTAAGCATAAACTAAACTTATCAGCATACTATAACCGTTTATATCATATCTCCGGTGGCAAAGCAGGTGATGTATTATGAAAGTAAGAGATTTTATTAAACTAAAAGACCGCAAGCCGATTACAATCGGTCGGAACGAGACCGTACAGGCGGCAATCAAGATACTGGTAGATAATAATATCGGTGCCTTACCGGTAGTGGATGATAAAGACAGGCTTATCGGGATTGTCTCGGAAAGAGACCTGCTGAAAGAGTGTCTGAATAACAGCAGTACTATCGGTTCCAGGCAGGTTCAGGAAATAATGACCGGATATGTAGCCATAGCCAGTCCGAATGAAGACCTGGAATATGCGGCGAGCGTGATGAAACAGAAGCGGATACGACATTTACCCGTAGTGGTCGATTCAAAAGTGACAGGTATGATTTCGATGCGTGATATAGTTAATACACAGTTACAGGATATTCAAGCAGAAGTAAGGTATAGCGGTCTGCTGCAGCATAGAACTCATCGGCGTCCGATGTAAATTAAACCGGTAAATAAACCGGGCAAATCAGGCCATCCGGACTCAGGGTGGCCTTTTTATATCATTCAGGGTGAAACAAAAGAGCCGTCGCTCAGCTCTCTGGTTTCATCTGCTATTTCGGCGATAGCCAGATCGTGAGTAGCTACCACTATTCCCACATTATCTTCACTAGCAATCATTTTCAGCAGCTTGATGATTTCGGACCCGTTTGCAAGGTCTAGTTCACCTGTCGGTTCGTCGGCAAGTATCAGGGCAGGTCGATGAGCAATCGCCCTTGCGATGGCTACTCGCTGGAGCTCGCCTCCGGAGAGTTCGTACGGTCTGTGATGAGAGCGCCGACTCAGCCCCACCAGCTCCAGGCATTCGGCAGCCCGTTTCTGCCGTTCTTCCCTGCTCCATTCGCTGATTCGCAGGGGGAGCTCTACGTTTTCATAGGCGGAAAGCAGTGAAAGCAGACCGAAAGACTGGAAAACAAAACCTATCTCTTTTCGGCGTAACTGAGTCAGTTCCCATTCCGTCAGTCCGGACAGGTCCTGTTCCCGAAATTGGACGGTCCCGGATGTGGGCATATCGAGTCCGCCGAGGAGATTGAGCAGGGTTGTTTTTCCAGAACCTGATCTGCCGGTAATAACAAGGAGCTTCCCCGATTCAACATTCAGGTCCACGTTGTGGACAGCCCTGATTTTCTCCGAACCCAGGTTAAAGACTCTCTCCAGACTGTTTGCTGTTACCAGAGGCGCGGTCATTTATTACCTTCTTCCCCGTCGTTTTCTTCCGGCCATACGGTGATATGGTCATTCTCAAGATGGACTTTCACTCTGCCTTTCATATTCAGTTTATCCACGTATTCACGCGGAATCTGAAGGCGTCCGAATCCATCCAGGACAATAAATTCATCATAACTTCCCCCGGTTTCCGTATCTTCCCCTGTTACAACAACACCGCGGACGGATTCCAGGCTTGTCCTGCCATCCCGGATTGTGACAACGCGGTCGACATTACCGGTAATGGACATATCGTGTGTTACTATAACAACCGTAATTCCGTAAGTCTTATTCAGAGAATGCAGTACATCCATGATATTGACGGCGGAATGGCTGTCCAGGTCTCCTGTAGGCTCATCGGCCAGAAGAAGAGGCGGATTATGAGCGAGTGCTACTGCGATAGCCACCCGCTGCTGCTCTCCGCCGGAAAGACGCTCCGGTTTGTGATGCATCCGGCTGGTGAGTCCTACAGCTTCGAGCATTTCGGTCACGCGCTCTTTACGTCTCTTTTGAGACCATCCGAGCAGAGAGAGGGGCAGTTCGACATTCTGGTATGCTGTCAGATATGGAATCAGGTTCCTTCCGGTCTGCTGCCAGACGAAACCTACATCCTCACGCCGGTATTTGACGAGGCTTCTGTGGTTGACGGTAAGCAGGTTAGTATTACCGACGATTACCTTCCCGGCTGTGGGGCTGTCGAGTCCGCCCAGAATATTCAACAGGGTCGTCTTGCCGCTGCCGCTTGCTCCGACGATAGCCATCAGTTCGCCGCGTTTTACCAGGAGGTCCAGTCCCCTCAGGGCAACCACCTCCAGGTCGGCTATCTTATAGATTTTAAACAGGTCTTCACAGATTATGTAATTGCCGTTATATCTGTAATCAGCCATTTTCAACTCCCTGTGACCGGGTAGAAATACTTATTATACATCTCCCATCCTCAATGTCTGGTGGATAGCTGAACGGTAGAAGAACGTGATAACCAGTGAAATGGTGATAATAAAAGCTATTCCGAGGATAGCATAAGCTATCCCGATTGTATCCCAGTTGATTGTAAGTATGAACGGAGGCAGTACCCTTTCACCTTTTTCGGTAAGCTGGAGGAACGGCAACATAACATAGCTGAGCCTCTCACCGATTAAGGTACCTATCCCCATTCCGATGATGATAATAAATAATTGCTCGAAGCAGACTACCCCTATTATCTGGCGTAACGAAAATCCCAGCGTCCTGAGGATAGCAAAGTCCAGTTGACGGCTCTGGGCTGTGAGGTAGTTGTAGACAATGAAACCGAAACTGCTTACAAGGACGACACCCAGGAAAGCAATCAGGAGCATCCCGCCCCATCCGGCTCCCGCCAGCGGATCGGACCTCAACTCCGCGAGCATAACGTCTTTATCATAAAGGTCATGAGCTTTATACATACCGTAGTCCAGCTTCTCCAGTGTCTCCTGACGCAGTTCGGGGTCGTCCGTCAG
>CAZIYN010000205.1:0-4178 GCA_964543495.1 uncultured Dehalococcoidales bacterium
ATTCAGCAATCATTTCCTTAATCAGTTTTATAGCTTCCGGATGCCTCATAACCAGTACATCGGCCCCGGCAACAAGCAATGTCATAGCGGACATTGCTTCCATTAAAATACCCCTGCTTTTAGGATTACCGAGCTTCGGGTCTTCTTCCAGCGGGGTCTTTGCTTCTTTTGTTTTCCAGACCTCTTTTGAAATGTTACAGATAATGGGGAACTGGAGTTTCTCATCCTGCTGGGTCAGCCCCGCCATCCGCATTCTTTCCATTACCGAGTAGCAGTATTCGAGTCCGTAACCTATGCCGCTGACTGTCGGGTCTATGACTATCAGGTCATCGGGCACCCCGAGGTTGCCAAGCAGGATATTAAGCTGTTTCGCAAGATTAATGTCAATCGGTGTAGATGCGACTACCGTATGGTGATAGGCGAGAGCCGCCGCACCGATTCTCTTATAATCGGCTTCCTCGACCGGCCCCATAATCAGGCTTTTATCTTGACAGGTCTCGGCTGCTATTCTCATTACTTCAGTATCCTTATCATGCGCCGCTGTTCCCCATATCATTAACGGGACATCAATAGCGTCGGACACTTTTTTAATTACTTCTGCAGCCTCTTCCGGACTGCGGTCCATACCATTAGGGTCGGTACTGATTAACTGAAGACATATCATCTCCGCCCCGTAATCATCGACGCATTTTTTCGCCCATGTTGCCGGGTCATCGGTAACTCCGGCAAACGGCTCCAGTGCTGCTTCAGCCCAGTCGTCAGGAGGACAGTCCCAGACCTCCATGGCTATCCGCGGAAGATTGGGCATCTCTCCTTCAAAAAGATAAAACGGGTAAGATGATTCTCCACCCACTGCAACTGCCTTATCACCTTTACCCAGCTTTACTTCTTTGATTTTACCGCTATATGCTGTCTTAGGAATTTCAACTGCCATTTTTACCTCCCTTAATTATGCCGGGTTCTTCCTCTTCTCACTCCCGAACCAGTCATCGCTATACCAGTATCTCTCACCGGTCTTGAGGTACCTCAGTTTATCTTCTCTTGATTCCAGTTTATTTCTCCAGGCGCCGAGTTCTATATCTTCAGGTTTGCCTTTTTCGTAGGTCTCCTGAAGTAATTCTACCTCGTCCCTTCCCGGAGCTTTGACTTTATCTACTTTGTATTCCATAACTCCTCCTGTTATTCAATGCCGGCAGCCATCTTGGCTGCTCTTACGGTATTCATCATCAGCATCGTTATTGTCATCGGTCCCACACCGCCCGGGACCGGGGTAATTGCTTTGGCTTTAGCACTTACGGATTCGAAATCGACATCGCCTTCCAGGATTCTCTTACCTTCGGCTGTAGTCCCTACCTGGTTGACGCCGACATCTATTACCACGACGCCTTCTTTCACCATATCGCCGGTAACGGCCTTGGGCTTGCCAGCGGCTACTATAAGGATATCTGCCCTCTTGGTATGGAAAGCCATATCCTTCGTCCTGGTATGGCAGATTGTTACCGTGGCATTGGCTCCCGGTGCTTTCTGCAGAAGTATATTGGTAATCGGCTTGCCAACGATATTGCTTCTGCCGACAACCACTACCTCAGCCCCTTCAATCTGCGTGCCCGACCTGATAAGCAATTGCTGGATGCCGGCCGGCGTGCAGGGCAGGTAATTAGGCTCGCCAATCATCAGCTTGCCTACGTTCACCGGATGAAAGCCGTCTACATCTTTCTCGGGGTCGATTGCATAAAGGACTTCCTCTTCATTAAGGTGTTTGGGCAGAGGAAGCTGTACAAGAATTCCGTTAATTTTGGGGTCTTTATTGAGCTTATCTATTAATTTCATAAGCTCTTCCTGCGAGGTATCTTCGGACAGGTCATACCTTTCCGAATAGATACCAAGCTCCTGCGAGGTCTTCTCTTTGGAGCCTACATAGACCTGAGAAGCCGGGTCTGCTCCTACAAGGACGGTCACAAGTCCGGGTACTACGTTGTGCTTCTCTTTAAGCTCGGCAATCTCCTGCTTCAACTCTTCTCTAATCTGCTTGGCGACAACCGCGCCTTTAATCAGTTCCGCCGTCATATGTCAACCCCCTTTAGTATATTTCTAATATTCAGCTTTTTATGCTGATAATTTCTTCCATCAGGCTGTTTACTGCAATTACCGCCTTTGAGTCATCCGGCAGTTCCACAAGCGGTCTTGCTTCGAGGTCGAACTGGTATATCTGCTCGTCCTCAGGAATTATAACGGGCGCTTCAAGGCCAAGCATATCCATTTCTTCCCTGACCCGCGGCGCCAGCTCTCCGGCAACGGAATTAACGATAATCTTCTGGTCGCCGATAACCAGCTTTAATTCTTCGGTAAGGTCTCTTATCCTGGCTACCGTTCTGACACCTTTCACCGAATGGTCGGATACAATAAGCAGCATGTCTATGTTCTGGGTGGTCCTGCGGCTGAGGTGTTCCATACCCGCTTCGTTATCCATAACAACATAGGCATAGTTACCCGATAGTGTATCTGCGAATTTCCTCAGTAGAGTGTTCGGATAGCAATAGCACTCGGCGCCTTCACCTCTTCCCATGGTAATCAGGTCGAGTCCTTTGCTTTCCTCAATTGCCCCGTTTAACTTTATCTCGAGATATGCCTCCTTTGTCATTCCGGGAGGTATATTAATCTTGTCATCGTTAAACGAGGCAATTATCGAACCTATCGTGTTGTGTATCTGGAGGCCCAGCCCCTCTCCGAGGTTAGCATTTGGGTCGGCATCTATTGCCAGAACAGGTCCCGTACCGATACTTTTCAGGTATCTGATAATCAGACATGCTACAGATGTTTTACCGGTGCCGCCTTTGCCGGCGACAGCGATAGAAAAACCCAATTAATTTTCCTCCAGTTTATTCAATTATCGGACTCTAGAACAGCCCCTGTACTTTTCCTGTCTTTGTATCGACATCGACGCGCCTGAAAGCCGGGTCAGAACCGGTTCCGGGCATAAGGCTGATTGTTCCCGCCATCGGGCAGAGGAACTTGGCTCCCGAGTAGATAAGGATGTCACGGATTGGCAGAGTCCATCCCTTGGGCACTCCCTTGAGAGTCGGGTCGTGCGAGAGGCTCAGGTGTGTCTTCACCATCATTGTAGCATATTCATCATACTTGGGGTCCGCTTCGAACTTCTTGGCTTTCGCTTCAGCTTCGGGCGTCCATGATACTCCATCGGCACCGTAAACGACCCTGGCAATCTTATCAACGCGCTCGCGCAGTTTCATTTCGTTCGGATAAAGGAACCTGAATTCGTTTTCTTCTTCGCAGGCTTCTTTCACGGCATCGGCGAATTCCAGAGCGCCGTCGCCACCGTCAGCCCAGTGACTGCTCTCGGCAACGCGGGCTCCTGCCGCTTCTGCGGCTTTCCTTACCGATTTAACCTCGTCGGGAGTATCCGTGTGGAATTTGTTGATGCATACCACTGGATTGATTCCGGATTCTCTAATCACGCCGATAAGGTGCGTCATATTCTCAATACCCTTCTCGACAAGCCCTACGTTCTCTTTTGTATACTCTTCGGGCAGTTTGAGACCGGCTACCACTCTGGGTCCGCCGCCGTGCATCTTGAGGGCGCGGATGGTAGTGGTAAGAACGGAGACATGGGGTTTGAGTCCGCTGTATCGGCACTTCACGTTCCAGAACTTCTCGAATCCGATATCGGCAGCGAATCCGCTCTCCGTAACATGATAATCGAACATCTTAAGACCGATGCGATCTGCAATAATTGATGACTGACCAACAGCGATATTCGCGAAAGGACCGGCATGCACCATACAGGGTTGATATTCTGCAGTGCACATCAATGACGGATTAACTGCATTACGCATCCAGGCTGTCATTGCACCGCCTACTTCGAGGTCGCCGGTCGTAACCGGATTTCCTTTCTTATCATAGGCTACGGTAACTTCATCCATTCGTTTACGCAGGTCGGCAAGGTCGGTCACAATAGACAGCATCGCCATCAATTCCGAACCAACGGCAATACCGAATTTCGACTGCATGGCATAACCATCCATTTTACCGCCAAGCCCTATAACAATGTTACGCAGACTCTGAGCGCAAAAGTCCATAATCCAGCCCATTTCTACACGAGTGGGGTCGACATCGAGACGGCGCATTCCTGTCAGTCTCTGGAGACGCTCATCATCATA
>CAZIYN010000206.1:0-4162 GCA_964543495.1 uncultured Dehalococcoidales bacterium
GTTGCGGTAGGTGAAGGTAAGTAAGCGGTTTACCAGGTTTCCATAGGTGGCTACAAGTTCGTCGTTATTACGACGGACAAACTCGCTCCAGGAAAAATTGGTATCGCTTGTTTCGGGCATATTTATAGATAGCATATAGCGTAGCGGGTCGGGGTCGTACCTTTCGAGGTAATCCGGCAGCCACACAGCCCAGTTCTGGCTGGTCGAAAGCCTTCTGCCCTCTATAGTAAGGAACTCGTTAGCGGGGATATCATGAGGAATATTAAGGCCGCCGTAGCCCATCAGCATTGCCGGCCAGATGAGAGTGTGGAAAGGAATATTGTCCTTGCCCATGAAGTAATAACTGAGTGCTCCTTTATCTATATCCCAGAAATCACGCCATTTTTCACTTTCACCTATTGAGTTTGCCCATTCCTTGGTGGCGGAGAGGTAACCGATAACTGCCTCGAACCAGACGTAGATACGTTTATTCTCGAATCCCTCCACCGGCACCGGCACGCCCCAGTCGATATCGCGGGTGATAGCCCGGTCCTGCAGTCCTTCTTTCAGGTATCGCTGGGTAAGCTGAAAGACATTAGGGCGCCATTGCTCCTGACTGGAAGCCCAGGAGCCGAGTTGCTCCTGGAAAGCGCTGAGTTTGAGGTAGAACTGGTCGGAGTCCCGGAACTCGGCCGGATTGCTGCAGGTACGACAGCGGGGACTGATAAGTTCATGAGCGTCCAGCAGTTTGCTGCAGGCGTCACACTGGTCGCCCCGAGCGTTAGGGTTGCCGCAATGAGGACATTCACCCTCTACATAGCGGTCGGGCAGAAAACGCTGGCATTTGGGACAATAAGCCTGAGAAATTGTCCTCTTCTCCAGATAACCTCTTTCCTGCAGCTTGAGGAAGATATCCTGGGTAACCTCGGTATGGTTATCTGTATCGGTGGTCGTATAAAAGTCAAAAGAAATACCCAGGCGCTTCCAGCAGTCGAGGAATTCTGCCTGGTAACGGTCGACTATTTCTTTCGGTGTTTTACCTTCTTGCTCCGCTCTAAGTGTTACCGGCGTGCCATGGGAGTCAGAGCCGGAAACCATAATTACCTCGTTGCCCTTGAGACGGTGATAACGGGCGAAGATATCAGCCGGAAGGTTGGCTCCGGCGATGTGTCCGAGATGCAGTGAACCGTTGGCATAAGGCCAGGCGACTCCTATGAATATTCTTTCGCTCATTTACCTTCCTAATACTTTAACATAAAAGATTCAGACGGGCTAAATCTAAGTGAAAAAAGACAGGATTCTGCCGTCTTTTTCTTCCTTGTAGACGGCATACCCTTTCTTAATTGCACATTCAGTGCAGTAGAATACCGTCTTTCCTCCCTCCATCGCTTCCACTCCTTTTTCTTCCTCGACAGCAAGGTAGCGTTCCGAGTGAGGTACGGTCTTTTTACATTCCTTACACACTATGTTCCCCGGAGAAATACAACCTCTTCGCATCTTTACCTCCCGATTATTCCAAAATATATATCTTACTTAAGCCAGACTTTATACAATTCTTTTCTGGATATACCTGTTTCCGATACTAACTGTGACAGTGCTTCCCTGGCAGTCATTCCCGAGAGACGCATCTCTTTCAGGCGTTTCTCTATATCTTCTGTTACAACAGGCTGGCTGTCCTTTGTGTTTCCTTCGATAACCAGCGTAAACTCCCCCCTGGGTTCGGTGAAATACTCTATTGCCCGGCTGATTGTCGCCCGGTAAATCTCTTCGTGTACCTTTGTCAGCTCGCGGCAGACGGCTATTCTTCTGTCTCCCAGGATTTCCAGCATCGCCTGTAAAGTTACCCGGAGGCGGTGAGGAGCCTCAAGTACCACCAGAGTGCCCGGTTCTCCGGCCACCGATTCCAGCAGTTTCTTCCTGCTGCCTGCCCGGCGGGGCAGGAATCCCAGGTAGTTGAACCTGTCCGTTGCCAGTCCCGAGACCGTTAGAGCGGCAACGACCGCCGAAGGTCCCGGGACCGGGATAACCGGTATCCCTCTCTCGCCGGCGGCGGCAATCAGCTCATAGCCCGGGTCCGATATTCCCGGCGTTCCGGCCTCTGAAACAAGGGCGACATCTCCCTCTAGCAGACAGTCCATAATATAGTCCAGCTTAACCAGTTTATTATGTTCGTAATAGCTTGTCATAGGTGTCTTTATATCGTAATGGTTCAGGAGTTTTCTGGTTTTACGGGTATCCTCGGCGGCAATTAGCTTCGCTTCACGCAGGACATTGAGGGCACGGAAAGAGATGTCCTCCAGATTACCGATAGGAGTTGCAACGACGTAGAGGGCAGGCATACGCTTCCATCATCCTGTAGTCTTCTGGTGAAGGTAGACTCCGTAACCATTATAACCTCCACCCTGTTCAGTGTCCAGATATGGGATTCGCGGGAACTTCTCGATCTGTTTTATACATTTAATTCTCAGATGGGAAAATGTCTTGCGCCCCTTCTCCGTCTGGGGTAAACTGAGTCTGTATAGCCTGAGTATTCTGGCGAGTCTGGTAAAGGAATTAGACAGGGTTGGCTGAGATTCGTCCCTTCCGGGGCGCCCGTTACAATAAAACTCTTTTGAAAGACCTTTCCGCGGTCATCTGTCCGCCCTACGATATTATAAGTTCCCAGCAGCAGCAGGAGCTCCACACCAGGAGTGATTTCAACTTTGTCCGCCTTGAAGCAGCCCGTGAATTGCCGCAGGATACCGCGACGGATAACAGGTTTACCCGTTCCGCGGCTCTGCTGGAGCAGTGGCTTGGAGACGGTATACTGGAAGTTGATGAAAGACCGGCAATATATTTACATGAGCATTCTTTCACTTACCAGGGTAAAAAATACAAACGCCGCAGTATGATTGTCCGTGTCAGGCTGGAAGAGTGGGAGAAAATGATAATCCGACCTCACGAGGGCACTCTTACCGAGCCGAGGGGTGAGCGCCTGAGCCTGCTCTGGGCACTTAAAGCCAATACCAGTCCCGTTCTGGCGCTGTACAGAGACGTACCGCAGCAGATAAGCCCGTTACTTTCAAAGCAGGAACACGGCAAGCCTTTTATCGACTCGAAGGGCGCGGACGGAGAAGGCCACCGGGTATGGGCTGTTACGGACGATAATGTTATCACCCGGATAAAAGCCAGCCTTGCTGACCAGCCTTTATATATTGCCGATGGACACCATCGCTATGAAAGCGCTATCACGTACCGCAACGAAAACCTGAGTTATAAAACGGCATCCGGAGAAGAGGCATTCAATTTCGTAATGATGGCACTTGTCGATTTTACCGATCCGGGTCTGCTTATTCTGCCGCCCCACCGTCTTGTCCGCGGTATCAGCAGGTCGATTCTGGACGAATTTATGACTAAGCTGGAGGTATTCTTTGAAATTGAGGAAGTGCCCCTGGAAATAGGAAAAGTCTGGAAGCAGGTGAACGATTCTCTCGCAGGTATAAGCGAAGTTAAACTGGTCCTTTTCGGTCCGGCCACGGACACGCTGTACGTGCTTAGATTGCGCGATACCGAAGAAACCGGCCAGATGATGCCCTATTTCCACTCTGAACTTTATAAAAAGCTGGATGTCAGCATCGTAGACCATATTATCCTGGAGAAACTGCTGGCATTAAGCAGCGATAAGGAAAAAGAAAGCCTGGCGTACAGTTATAATACCGCGGATGCCGTAAACAGGGTCCTGAACCAGGAATACCAGTTGACGTTTCTCTTGAGTCCGGCAAGACCGGAAACGATTAAGGCGATTGCCGATGCAGGCGATAAAATGCCGCGGAAATCGACATACTTCTATCCGAAATCACCCGCCGGACTGGTATTCAACAGGCTTCTCTAGGCGTGGTCGGTATTCTTCCTATATTCTCGCCACGTCCGCCGAGTAAATATCAGGTACCGAGCGCAGTTCCCGAAGTACCTCATCGGGGAGAGGTTCATCGAGAGCCAGTACCATAAGAGCCTGTCCTCTGGGTTTGCGTCGTCCGACATGCATCGCCGAGATATTGATATTGGCGTTGCCGGTTATCTGTCCTACGGCGCCGAGAAGGCCCGGCCGGTCGAGGTGGTCGGCAAACAGGAAGTAACCGCCGGTGGGCACGATATCAATCCAGTAATCGTTCACCCTGACGATGTGGGTTTCACCACGCATAAC
>CAZIYN010000207.1:0-1522 GCA_964543495.1 uncultured Dehalococcoidales bacterium
ACACATAAGTGGTCTTGTTGATGATGTGTTTTACCATTTCTTCGCCGACGTAGAACTCCACCACCGCAGGGAAGTACCTATAGTTCATCGGGTCGGGTCCGATAAACAGAATAAGCTCGGATTCCGGGTGGATATGGCCTTTTTCTCCTCCCATCGATATTGGATTTTCTATGGCGTGTAATACGAAATGAATCGGAGTGCTGCCCCATTTTTTCGCGGCTACCTCGCTACCCAGTTCCAGCACATCCGCCTTACTTTCGGGGTGTCTGGATGGGACCAGGGGCTCCTCAAGGAATAAGTGTCCGTATTTTGATTCTGCCATCACAGTGCTCCTTTCGTTTTGTCCTAACATTATAATATTAATCAGGTCATACTTAAACCCCAGAATAAAATACCTCGTATAGATACACAAATTAATTGTTTTATATATTTTATATGCAATTCACCAACGGCAATATCTATGAAAATACCGATAAAAGACAGCGTGATTTTCCGTATTTGAGGTAATATTGTTTTTTATGAGGCATCGTAAACAGGCGAAAACGGGTAATTGGTAAAGTAATACGGAGGTAAAAGAGCAATAAGCTATGCTGAAAGGTGATATTACACCCCTGTAATCCACTCAGTGAATTGACACGGGATAACAGGGCGTAATATAATGAGCATACGGTAAACGGTTACCGCATACCTTAAGAGAGATGGAATATGAAAAAAGTATATGTAAATGAAGAAGTCTGCATCGGGTGCCGCCTGTGCGAGGTCTATTGCCAGCTCCAGCATTCGGATTCGAACGACCTTATAAAAGCATTTAAGACGGAAGACGGAAAGGCTTTGCCAAGGGCGCGGATAGAAGCAAAGGGAGAAATTTCTTTATCGATTCGCTGCCAGCAGTGCGAGGATAATCCCTGCGTATATGCCTGCCTTACGGGCGCTTTAAGCCGGGACCAGGAAACGGGAAATATCAATGTCGATGAGGAAAAATGCGTCGGCTGCTGGACATGCATTCTCGTTTGCCCGTTCGGTGCTGTCAAGCAGGATATCAGCCGTAAAAAGACGGTAAGGTGCGACCTCTGCCCGGGTGAAGAAGTACCGGTATGCGTGGTCAACTGTCCTAACGAAGCCCTTACCTGTGTGGAGGTGGAAGTTTAATGGCAGATACGAATAAAGTGAAATACCTGATAATAGGCAATTCAGCCGGAGGAATAGGAGCAGCAGAGGCTATCCGAAGTGCGGACAGGAAAGGGACGATAACGATTGTCTCCGATGAGCCGTATCCAGTTTATTCACGTCCGCTTATATCGGAACACCTGGCGGAAGGATATCCGCTTGAAAGAATGCTGTATCGTCCGGAGGAGTTTTATAAAGAAAACGGCATTAAAACGGTACTAGGGAAGAAAGCCGCGAAACTGGATACGGGAAAGAAACAGGTAGTCCTAGATGAAGGTGCGGTAATTTCCTGGGATAAGCTGCTGCTTGCCACCGGCGGGGTACCTATAGTCCCGCAGATGGAAGGAACGGATAA
>CAZIYN010000207.1:1532-4156 GCA_964543495.1 uncultured Dehalococcoidales bacterium
AAGGGAGTCTTTACCTTTACCACTCTCGACGATGCAAAGATGATAAACGATTTTCTCAATCTTCAGCCTGTAAAAAGACATAGAGCTGTCGTGATAGGCGGAGGTCTTATCGGAGTGAGTGTAACCGAAGCGCTTGTAACGAGAGGTGTCCTGGTCACAATCATTGAGATGAAAGACCGCGTGCTGAATACGATTCTCGATGTCGAGACTTCGGCGATGATGGCTTCAGTTATAAGACAGGCGGGAGTTGAAATCATTACGGATAACACGGTTAATACGATATATGATTATACTCCCGATGAAGTAGCGGGGGTGACTCTGGCGGACGGTAAAACGATTCCGTGTGACCTGGTCGTGGTTGCTATAGGCGTACGCCCGCGTACCGAACTGGCATCGGATGCGGGAATAAAGATAGACCGCGGTATTATCGTGGACAGGAAGATGATGACATCGGTACCTGATATATACGCCTGCGGTGATGTCTCCCAGGCATATGATTTCGTCTATGGAGAGAACAGGCTCTCTCCCATCTGGCCCAATGCCTATAACGGGGGAAGGATTGCCGGCTTGAATATGGCCGGAGTCCGTGAAGAGTACGGCGGCGGGACTGCAATGAACGCGATGAAATATTTCGGAGTCAGCATTGTTTCTGCGGGTATGTCCGCCGAGGCCGACGAGGAAAGTGAAATAATTACCGAAAAACAGGGTGATAACTATAGAAAAGTGGTATTGAAAGACGGGCGGATAACAGGAATGGTCTTCAGCGGAGACATCGAGAAAGCGGGGATTATATACAGCCTGATGAAGGAAGGAACGAATGCCGGTGATTTTAAAGAAGCGCTGGTTGCCGAAGACTTCGGAATTACTTCTCTCCCCGAAGAATTATGGAGACCTAAAATTGAGATGCCGGATGAGCTGGCGGAATTCTCGATAAGTAACGCTGAATAACAGGATTGAGTGACAGCAAGAGGATAGAAATCGACCGTTACCGGAGCGAAATAATGAGAGATTTAAGAAGTATAAATAACCCTCATAATGATGAAAAAGTAATTGATGCCTGCTCTATTTTCGGAGCTATGGATATAACAGGCAGACCTTTTTCGGGCGAAGATGTCGTCAGGGCTATCGCCAACATGCACGACCGCGGTAACGGACTGGGTGGAGGATTCGCCGTTTATGGGTTATACCCGGAATACAAGGACCTTTATGCGCTGCATATCATGTACCTGAGCGATAGAGGTAAGGACGAGGTGGAAAGTTTCCTCGAACGTAATTTTATAATTGATGAGAAAGGAAAAGTCCCCACGAAACCGATACCCGTTATAAAAGACCCGCCGGAGGTCTGGAGGTATTTCGTTGATGTCAAAGAGCGACAGGCCGGCAACCTGTCTCCGGATGATTACGTGATGGGAAAAGTGATGGACATCAATACTCAACTGCACGATAGTTTTGTGTTCTCCAGCGGCAAGAATATGGCTGTCTTCAAGGGAGTCGGGTTCCCGGAAGAGATTGCCGAGTATTTCCGTCTTGAAGATTATAAAGGCTATCTCTGGACGGCACACGGGCGGTTTCCGACAAATACTCCCGGATGGTGGGGTGGAGCGCACCCGTTTTGCATTCTTGACTGGACAGTGGTGCACAATGGCGAGATTTCGTCTTACGGGATTAACAAGCGTTACCTGGAACAGTTCGGTTATCACTGCACCATGCAGACGGATACCGAGGTGCTGGCATATGCTGTCGACCTGCTGATAAGAAGACACAACCTTCCAATCGAGGTAGCGGCTAAAGTGCTCGCTTCTCCTTTCTGGACGGATATCGAGCGGATGCCGCCGGAAGAGAAACAACTGGTAAGCACTTTGCGTCAGGTGTACGCCGGACTGCTTATGAACGGTCCTTTCACCATTATCGTTGCCAACCGTAACGAGATGATAGGTCTGACGGATCGAATACGGCTTAGACCACTAACTGTCGGTGAGAAGGGCGATATGCTCTATCTTTCTTCCGAGGAATCGGCGATTCGCCTTATTTCGCCGGAACTGGACAGGGCCTGGATACCTGTTGGCGGTCAGCCGGTTATCGGCAGGCTGAAAAGCGCTTCTAAAAGTAAAACAGACAGTAAAGAAGCGGTAGCCAGTATAGAGACGGTATAGAAAATACCGGTAAGAGGATAGCGGAGGAGAACAATGAAAACTCAATTAGTACCGAAATTTCTGGTAGAACGCGACCCCGAGCGCTGTATAAAGTGCCAGGTGTGTGTCAACCAGTGCAGTTTCGATACTCATTATTATGATGCCGATGATGATGAGGTGAGAAGCCGCGACGAAAACTGCGTCGGCTGCCACAGGTGCGCGGTGTTCTGCCCGACCAGAGCGATAACTATAAAGCAGAGTCAGATGGAGTACAGGAACAACTATAACTGGCGTCCCGAAGCCATTGAGGACATTATCAAGCAGGCGGAGACGGGCGGTGTACTCCTTACAGGTATGGGTAATGACAAAGGGCAGCGAGTCTACTGGGACCACCTGGTGCTCAATGCCAGCCAGGTAACCAATCCGTCTATCGACCCTCTCCGTGAGCCGATGGAACTGACCACGTATCTGGGGCGCAGCCCGGACCAGGTT
>CAZIYN010000208.1:0-4130 GCA_964543495.1 uncultured Dehalococcoidales bacterium
CGATTATCTGTTTCACGGTATAGCCTTCATCGAGTAGCCGGTTGATTTCGGTCTTCTCGTCGACCGCCTCGTCCGAGCTATCCGGTTCTGGTGACTCGTCTTGGACTTCTACCCCTTCGTTGTCCGGTTGTATTACATATTCTTCTTCCATAGTGAAACCTCCTGATTGAAATTTGACGCCCTATTTCTGAACTCATAGTCTCATGACGTACCTCCCTGTTCTGGAATAGCAGGGATTGACTTTAGGAAGGTTGAAAGTTGAGTAAGAAGTTCTTGAATATCAAGGTTATCTACTGATTCACTCTGGTACTACCTGGGATGATTCGACTCTCCTTGAAGAGATGAAGCAGGCCGGTTATGAACTTGAGAAAAAGGATGGCGTTAAACGCTGCTTCCGTTTCGACTGGCAGGAGGTGGCGAAATATAATCCGGATTATCTGAGCTATGTAGAAAACGAGAGAGAACGACTCGGAGAGAATCATCCTCTTTTTCTGACGCAGTACCGTCTTATGCCGATTCAGGGTGGCGGCGGTTTTTTCTCACCCCAGCAGAGGGCACAGCTCCTGGGATATCATTCAAGAAGGAACGGCCCTGAGAAGGGGAAGGTATATGTTGCCGGAATCGACCTCGCCGGTGAAGCCGAGGAAGACGAGGTGCATATGCCGGACGCCGTAAAATCCAGGCGGGACTCGACCGTGGTTACGATAGGAGAACTCGATTTCTCATATCGTGACGGCCTTCAGCACCAGCCTGTAATAAAAATAGTCGAGCACTACAGGTGGACAGGCGAGAAGCACACGAACCTGTACAGCCGGCTGGTGGATATCCTGAAAAACGTCTGGCACTGCCGCCGGGTATCCGTCGATGCTACCGGAGTCGGTCAGCCGGTGAGTTCTTTCCTGAAGCAGGCTATAGGCTCTAGGGTAATTCCTTTCACGTTCACCCGCCAGTCCAAGTCCCTGCTGGGTTTCAACCTGCTGGCTGCCGCCAATTCCGGCAGGTTGAAGATGTATAAAGGGGACGGCTCGGTCGAGTTCCGGGAGTTCTGGAAAGAAATGGAGCAGGCGAAGAGTAGATACTATCCCAACCAGACAGTGAATTTCTATGTGGACCCTTCTCAGGGACATGATGATTTCCTGATGAGCCTGGCACTCCTGGTAGAGGCCGCCGACCACTACCGGCCAAGGAGTGCAAAAGGAAGCAGTGATTGACACTGTCCCCGTCTAGCGGTAATATGAGGCTGTCTCAACCTAATTTCACTCAGGAGCGCGTGTTATGCCGGAAACAAAGAAGATAGCGGTTATCGGATGGGGGAATATCGGAATCGGTGTCGTCGAGCTGCTTTATAAGAAAAAAATAGCCGGACTCGAGCTGGTGAAAGTCTGTGATATCGACCTCGAAACGAAAAGGAATGTCGAGCTTCCACAGGACTACCTGACGAAAGACTGGCACCAGATTGTGGAAGACCCTGCTATAGATATCGTCATCGAGCTAATCGGCGGTATCGAGCCTGCTATGAGTGTCCAGATGGAATCGCTGAAACAGGGCAAAGACGTGGTGACCGCCAATAAGAAGCTGCTGGCGAAAGAGGGAGAAAAAATCTTCAGGCAGGCAATCGACCTGGACAGGAAGATAGGATTCAGGGCTAGTTTTGTGGGAGGACACGCCCTTATCCACGAGCTGGGACTTGCCGGCACGGCGGCAAAGAAATTCAGGAAGATATACGCGATACTGAACGGTACCAGCAATTACATTCTTTCCACGATGACGAGGGACGGTAAAAGTTTCGATGAATCGCTCAAAGAAGCCCAGGCAAAGGGATACGCCGAAGCCGACCCTTCGGACGATATCGACGGTAAGGATACCGAAAGTAAAATCCGCATCATGCTGGGTCTTATCAGTAATTCGCATTCATACGCCGGTCATTTCCCGGTGGAAGGAGTCCGGGATATAAGCCTGCAGGATATCCAATATGCCGATGAGCTCGATTATTCGGTCAAGCTTGTTGGTGTTATCGAGCCTGGAAAAGGAGTCTTTAATGTTGCCGTACATCCGGCAATGGTACCGAAGATGTCTCTGCTCGGTTCTCTGGAAGGACCGTATAACGGGACCGAGCTGGAAGATGAATACGGAGTGGTGTCCGGTCTGGTAGCTCCCGGGGCAGGAACATACCCCACGGCGGATGCGGTTATCAAGGATTTGCTGGATATTGCAGAAGGCAGATTGCTACCGCGACCATCTTCAGCAGGTGTAATATCGCTGGGCTCGATTGATGAGGTACGGAGACGCTACTATCTCAGGTTCAGTGTAGTCGACCAGCCGGGCGTTCTTGCCCAGATTACCGATATTTTCTGGAAGCATAACATCAATATATCGGCCGTTATTCAGAAAGATTCGGCGCTTAAAGAACTGGTACCGGTGGTAATGACCACCTATCTGGCGAAAGAAGGCGACCTCAGGGAAGCTATAGAGAAGGTCGATAAGCTGGATGTGATAAAGGATAAAACGCGGATTATCCGTATCCTGAACGCGGGTACTTAACTAATAGTAAGCTGTCTTTCTTCCCATCCAGAACGAGAAAACAGCCAGCAGGACGGCGCAGATTCCGATTATCACGTATATCCACGCCTGCGATAAACCGAACGAAAAGCCCACAAAGAAAGTGCCTGTAGCCGACCAGCCGCTCTCATTCGAGGCGTTGTCCATTACTTTAACACGCCAGTAGTAAGGAGCGTCTTTACTTACCGAATTAAGCCGTTCCTCTGTGGTAAGCTGGTATTGGGATTCGGTGATGCCTGTTTTTTCCAGGGCCAGCGGTTCCGTGAAGTTCTCATCCGTAGCTATCTGGAGGGTATAGGTCACACCACTCGGGTCGGTCACATCTTCCCAGTCGAAAAGGGCTTCGGCATCCGCCTTTGTTGCTGCTTCGGGCAGCAGAGGAGTAGGGATTACCGGAGCAGTGGACTCCATATAGAAAGTGTATGTCATGGTATTGGTCCCTTGGGTGGCAACTACCGAGTGCGAACCGCTTTTACTTGCCGGAGCGTTGAACGGGACCGAAAAATCGCCTGCAGCGGTAACGGTTGTCGTTGCTACCTGGGTGCCGTCATAGGTAACTACCACGGTGCCGGAAGGAGTGAAACCCATACCGCTGATTGTGATTTTACTACCCACGTTGCCGGGTGAAGTAGCGCTGGTAACCGGACTTATGCTGGAACTGGTAGCAATGTTAAACCGCTTGCCGGCTGCGTTTGTCCCATCGTCGGCAATGACACCATAGTCTCCGGTGGTAACATTCGGTACGGTAAAACTGGTGCTGAGACCACCGCTCGAGTCACTGGTGGCGGTAGAGACAACGGAAGTATCGAAAGTCACTATTACTTCGGTACTGGCTATAAAACCGGTCCCCGTTACGGCCACTGTATCGCCGATATTTCCTTCGCTAGGCGTAATAGTAATCGAAGCGGTACCAACCGAGAAATCACCTTCGTACGAATTGCTGTCTTCGTCCACTGCGTGGATGACGTAAAGTCCCTCGTCTATTACGGGTGCTTCGAAGGTAGAAGTAAAACCTCCGTCGCTATCGGTATCTGCCTGAGCTACCTGGGCGTTGTTGAAATAGATAGTGACATCAGCTGACGCGGCAAAACCGGTTCCGGTAACGGTGATGGATGTGCCCGATGCTCCAGAATCGGGAGAGACGGTCATATCGGGAATTACCGTAAAACTTGTTTCGTCTTCCAGATTCGAATCGTCTCCGGCAACGGTAATGGTATGTGTCCCGGCGGCGCTCGCCGGGATGACTATCGTGGTATTATCGAAACTACCGCTGCTGTCAGTGGAAGAATCTCCCCCCGTTATACTGATTGAAGAGCCGTCGAATTCTGCTATCAGGTCTTCGCTGGCGTCATATCCTTCACCGTCAATCTCGACCTCGCTGCCTACTTTTCCAGAGCTCGGGCTTATTGAGGTAATCGAAGCTACGGCTATGACAGTGAATGATATTCTATCCACTATAGTTTCATCGTTCTCTACGGTCGCATATATATAGTAGGTGCCGCCGGTTACTTTTTCATCCTCGTCACCGTCTCTTAACCAGGAAGGTATCTCGAAGTACAGGTCGACGAAGG
>CAZIYN010000209.1:0-4113 GCA_964543495.1 uncultured Dehalococcoidales bacterium
GCTTGATGCGATTTGCCAGTTCAGGACTGCTGCGTAAGCGTTCGATAAAAACAGGGCAACCTTCCAGCATCGAATTCTGGGCTGCACTAGCCATATTCGAAAGCAGGTTCTGCATATTTGCATCCAGTTGCTGCTGGGGATTCATTCCCGGTCCGCCCTGCTCCATCTGCCGGCGTATATCTTCGGCGGTGAACTTCATCGGTGACGCACATGTCTTATACCAGGGGCACTCTTTGCACTGGACTACCCCGTAGGCTTCATTTATAATATCTCCCATCTCTTTCCTCCGTTCATCCAAACGTGTATATATCAGTCCCTACTTTTACGGGACAATCTCATCAAGGTAATACTCTATAGTTTCCTTATCTCTGAAAGCACCGGGTACTTTCTCACGGATTATACCATCTTTATCTATGAAGTAGGTAGTAGGAAGCCCGATAATATTATACTTCTCCGATACAGTCCTGCGGCTGTCGAGCAGGACCGTCAATGAAAGGTTATAGGCTTCCATGTATTCCTCAACCATGGATTTTCTCTCGGCGACGTTTATAAGCAGGACCACAAGTTCACTGTCCGGCCATTCATTATCTATCTGCTGGATATACGGCATCTCTTCACGACAGTACCCGCACCAGGTCGCCCAGAAGTTTAACAACACGGGCTTACCGCGGAAATCGTTGAGAGAAACCAGGTCCCCATCGAGATTTTGCAGTGTGAAATCAATTGCCGGCGAATCGACAGAAGTTGAGCCTGTCCTGCAGCCGGCTACACTGAGAATTACAAAAACCACCATCATGAGCAACATTATCAACGTTTTTCGCAAAACTCACCTCCCCTGAATCCGCTTAAAGGGCGCTTATAAACGCCAGTTTATTCATAATAACCAGTATACCCACAGCTATCAGAAGAATACCACTTATTATATATATCCAGTTCGAGTACCGGTTTATATTCCTGAGCAACGGAATAATAAAATCAAACGCCGCTCCCATTATAAGGAAAGGAAGACCCAGCCCGATAGAGTATATTATCAGCAAATATGTACCTCTCAGGGCCGTGCCTGAACTCCCGGCTAGAGACAACATGGCGCTAATCTGCCAGCCGAGACACGGCGTCCAGGCGAGTGAAAATATCCCGCCGGTAAGGAACGAACGCAGATATCCCGTGGTCGAGCCGGTGGAAACGTTAAGCCGTTTCTCATAATTCAGCCACGATATCTTCCGGGCGGCTAGCATTACCAGCCCGAAGACTACCAATAATGAACCGACTACGTACCGTATTATGGTAGCATATTGCACGAATATCGAGCCCAGGAATCCTGCTCCCGCACCCCAGAGGCTGAAAATAATCGAGAAACCCAGTACGAAACTCAATGAGTGCAGGAAAATCGGGAGACGCCGGTGTTTAATACCGGTATCGATTATCTCGGGACCAGCAAGGCTCGCCAGGTAGACCGGTGCCAGCGGCAGCACGCAAGGCGAGAGAAAACTCGTCAACCCGGCAACAAATGCTATACCGGAGGCAGCTATGAGTGATACGTTCTCTAACATCTGATTCTATGCTAATTTATTTTATTTCTCATATCAAACTTTACAGTAACCCTGTAAACGTAAAAGATGGATAATGGCAGTGAAGTACATTAAAAGGAAGACCCGGAGTTGTCTACTTTTTCTCGTTTTTTGCAATGGCTACGGCCCTGTCGAGGTCAGACTGATGATTGATATTGAAGTAAGATAACAGGTCCGGATCGATTTTTCTGCTTTCATCCGGGTCCATATATCTGACATTAATCGATTTCAGGAGCATATGCACCTTCAACATGTCCTTTTCAAGCTGCGCTCTCATTTCTTCAAGGCAGTTTCTGGAATAAACGGCGTGTAGAGGTTCTACCTTGCCGTCATCCAGTCGAGGGATAACTGCATCATAATCACCGCATGTTTCGACCATATATTTCAGCAGTTCAGTATTCAGGAACGGCATGTCACAGGCAACGGCAATAACATGAGTAGAACTTGAAGCGAGCATACCCGTATAGATACCAGCCAGAGGCCCTCTGTCAGGCTCGATGTCTACGACCACCTCTGCTCTATCCGGAAACGGCATTTCGGTCTGCACTGCAGATGTAACTATCAGAATCCTGTTCGACAGCGGTTCGAGTCTGTTGACGACACGCTCTATCAAGCTCGTCCCGTTTATCGCTTCGAGGGCTTTATTTCTTCCCAATCGCAGGTTCTTCCCGCCTGCGAGGATAATCGATGTTACATTCATAATATCTTCGGCTGGCTGAGTCTATTTTAACATTTATACGACAGGCTGTTCTAGGTTGAATAAAAAAAGAGGAATCTATTACTAATCAGAATTTTAATTGGTTCTATCACATAGAGCGGACCAGTTTCCAGGTTATAATTTCGCAGAGAACGATGATGTCCTCCGTAGGGAGATATTCGGGTGTCGTCGAATCGAAGAGGATATTCGCCTCGGGAGATAATTCTTCGTCCCCTTTCCAGATAATGAAGGTTACAGGAACAAACCTGAAAGCCGGAACAGTGACTGCCATGTCTCCATAATCCGCCCTCCGACCCCCGAATTTACCGCCTGTCTCCAGCAGACGCTCGGGTTCATTACCGAACATCCTCGCCAGATGGTCGGTCGTCCTTTTTGAGAATGTCCTGAGGTAGACTTTACCTTCCGGAAGTTCACCGAAAGCGCTCAGCTTCCCTGAAAGAGGAACGCCCTTTGCTCCGAGGAAATAATGCATCACCAGTACTTTTTCCCTGAGGGGCAATTCCTGCCCTTCATCGGTTAAAATGACATTGACATCGGGAACGGTGATTTTACAGGGCTGATGCAAATAGGACAGGGTGATTTCCCATCCCTGTCCTACTTTCTTACATTCCGAACCGCTTATCTGGCACTGTTTCTCTATATCTTCAGTCCCGGTAAGCTGTTTACAGGCAAGCTCATAGGCTTGCGACAAGGCGTATTCGTAATCCTTATTATCTGGTACCTGGAAACGCCTGTCTTCCATCAGTCCCGGCCCAGTTACAGTCCCGCTGCCTCAATAATCTGCGGGACCCTTTTCTCCCAACCGATGGCCATGATATGGACACCCTGGCAAAGGCTTTTAAGTTCCTTGATAAGGTCGGCGGCTATCTGGATACCCGTTTCCGCCTTATTTTCAGCGTCGGCCATTTTCTTAATCATATCCTCCGGTACGGACACTCCGGCGACATTATTATTCATAAATCGTGCCATATTCGCCGATTTTAAAGGTATCACACCTGCCAGAACGGGTACTCCGAAACCTTCTACTCTTTTCATAAAGTTAGCAAATTTATCGACATCATAGACTGCCTGTGTCTGAAAGAATTTCGCACCGGCGTTAATTTTCTTCTCCATCTTCATCAATTGCATTTCGTAACTCGTCTCGGTATCAGCTTCGGGAGTAACGACTGCACCGGAGAAGAAATTCGTGGCTCCTCGGAGCTCGTTCCCGTTCATATCGTAGCCTTCGTTTAGTTTGTTTATTACCCAGAGCAACTGCACTGAGTCCAGGTCATAGACCGGCTTTGCCTGAGGATGGTCGCCGAGTACCGGTAGGTCACCCGTAAGTGCCAGGACATTTTCTATCCCCAGAACTGAGGCGCTCAACAGGTCCGACTGTAACGCTATCCTGTTACGATCACGACAGGTTACCTGATATATAGGGTCGAGCCCCTTCTCCTTCACGATATATGAAACAACCATAGAGCCCAGTCTCATTACCGCACTCTGCTGGTCGGTGACATTTGCTGCATCTACTTTTCCGCGCAGGATTTCAGCTGCTTCTTTTATCTCTGCTGTATCGGTACCTTTCAACGGACCGACTTCACAGGTAATAACGAATTTCCCGCTTTCCACAGCTGCTCTTAAGCTCATCTTGAAATTTCTCCTTCTCTCTGGATATTTAACCGAACGGAGTTAGTCTACAGGGGCAACCTCTTTGTGCCGCTGTTTTCTCATCTTGCTGTAATCTGTCGGCTCGACGTAACCTTTCAACTCGTCAAGTCTTCCCGTTTTCTTAAGCTTGTCGTATATAAGTACCCAGGCACAGTCATATTCCGGGTCCTGTTC
>CAZIYN010000210.1:0-4097 GCA_964543495.1 uncultured Dehalococcoidales bacterium
CCCTGATATAGTCTTTGCACCGGCCGATAATCCGGCTGACCACCAGTTCGTCTATTCTTTCTATAGCTTCCACTTTTTCATCGACCGAGCCGCTGTGGGCGGCTTCATCCGGCGCTTCTATATGGACAACCGCCATATCGTTGCGCTCTAGGGCGCCGAGAGCGCCTTTTATCTGAGCGGTGTAATCGTTGTCAAGCCTGTCATTGACTCCCTCTATCTCGAGTATCTCCATCTCCGCCATCTTCGCCAGACCGCGGAGGAGGTCTACTCCGGAAGTCATCGCGGCATCGATTCCGTACGCTTCTCTGATAGGAGGCATTTCGGGCAGCCGTCCGCTGCCCCAGAAGAGCCATATCGTATTCGGGGCGGTCTCGCCGCGGGAAACCCGTGCCAGGTTGACCGGGTGGTCTTTCAGCACCGCCTCGGAGTGTTTCATAAGGTCGAGCAGCAGGTCGCTTCCCTGCCCCTTCGGAAGATATTCGGCTACCGCCCCGCCCGGTATATCGTGCGGCGGGGTGCAGACCGCCGATAAAGTACCTTCTCCGTCGTTTATTTTCAAAATATGCCTATAGCCGACTCCTGGGTAAAACCGGATTCGGTCGCCGGCCAGTTTTTCATTCAGGGAAGCGATAAGCTGCTGCGATTCCTCTGTCCTTATATGTCCTCCGCTGTAATCGGCCATCTTCCCGTCTTTCACCGCCACCAGGTTGCAGCGGAAGACCACCTCTCCCTCTCCTATGGGTATGTTCATGCTCCTGGCCTCGATACCCGCCCTTCCCCGGTAATAGACCCGGGGGTCATAACCGAATAACGACATACATCCGCAGGCACTCGAAGGTTCCATTCCCTCGGGGATGGTACGCAGCATTCCCAGGACCCCCTCTTTAGCCATAGCATCGAGGTTCGGGATCCACGCCAGTTCGAGGCAGGTCTTCCCTCCCCTTTCCGGCAGCGGTCTTCCCGAAGCTCCGTCAATTATAAGAACAAGGTATTTCATTTATCTACCTTATATATAGTAAATCTTCTTTATTTCAATTATATATCTTATTATATCCTACCGGTATGAAAACGTTCACTGAAGCCGCAGCGACCAGCAGCAATTTTTTGCTTTGCGTCCGCTGCCGCAGGGGCAAGGATCGTTCCTTCCTATCCCTTTCCAGCGGGCCTGAGCTTCGGCACGCAGTTCTGCCATGATTTTCTCCGGACCGGTCCCCCGCTTCCTGCGCTGAATGACCCTCTTCAACGGCTTTTCGGCAAAAGCAAAGAACTCCCGCAGACCGCTGCAGAGATAGTTCAGTCCGGGTTCTCCGTTATCTGCCGTAGAGAAACGGTCTTTGGGGCAGCCTCCGTTGCATACCTCGAGCCATGAGCAGGAATGACACTGCGACGGTAATCGGTCGCGCTTATCTTCGCCGAATTGACGCTGGACCGGGTCATCGACCAGCGTCTTTAACATCGAGTTCTCAAGGCTGCCCGTATAATGCTCGGGAGTAACGAAGTGGTCGCACGAGTACACGCCCCCATCGCGCTCAACGATAAGCACCCGTCCGCAGGTGGGAGCCATCCAGCACAGGCTGGCGGCCCCACCGGACCATACAAGTAACATTTCGGCAAAGAACTGTACGTTCGTGTTATTGAGGTCATGATGGACCCATTCGTTAAAAACGGCACAGAGGAAACGCCCGTACTCCTCAGCTGTTACCGATTCCGACGTCATCTGTCCGTCCGGCGTACGTTCTACGATAGGTATGAACTGGACCCATCCGGTGTTGAAATTTTTCAGTGCCCGGTAAACGCTCAGGGGTTCCTTTGCCACCGATGAATTTACCGTGCACAGTAAGTCCGGCTGTACTCCGTGAGCCTGCAGACGTCGGACGGATTCAGCCGCACTTTTATAGCTGCCGCGACCGATGTTGTCCTTCCTGTTTTCATCATGCAGCCACTCCGTGCCGTCGATACTCAGCCCTATATCGAAATGAGCCTCAGCCAGAAACGAGCACCACTCTTCGTCCAGCAGAGTACCGTTTGTCTGGATATTATTCCAGCAGGTCCATCCTTCCGGAAGATACCTGTTCTGCAGCTCCACGGCACGCCGGAAAAAATCAAGCCCGGCAAGTGTCGGCTCGCCGCCATGCCACACAAAAAGGATATTCGGGCCCGGATGGGCCGCTATATACTGGTGGATATACGTTTCAAGAAGCTCATCGGACATCCGGAATTGATTTAAATGCGAAAACAGGTGTGATTTCTCAAGATAATAGCAGTAACTGCACTTCAGGTTACAGGCCGGACCGACCGGTTTGGCCATTACAACGAACGGTTCGCTGCTGCGTATGGCAGCCCCCTCGTCTTCTCCTGCCATATATCCTGCCTTTCTCACCTTAAAAATGCCGCCGGACTAACCCGACAGGTGTTCTCCGAAGAACTCAAAGACTTTATTCCACGAGTCCATCGCCTGCGTCGGCCGGTACATCTCGGTGTGGTAGTACCAGAACCCGTGACCGGCACCGTCATAGCGGTGGAAGCTGTAATTTTTACCGTACTTTTTTAACTCTTCTTCGAGCCTGTCGACCTGTTCAGGTGTCGGGTTGCGGTCTTCATTTCCAAATATACCCAGGAGAGGGCAGGCAAGTTTCTCCGTGTAATCGATAGCGGCAACAGGATTGGATGGTGTCAGTTCTTCTTTCGAAACAACCACCCGGCCACCCCAGCAGTTGACCGCGGCGTCGATACCGCTGGCGCGGCAGGCTGCCAGAAATGCCTGGCGGCCGCCGGAGCAGGTACCGATTATTCCCACCTTGTTATTGGAATAGGACTGGCTTTTCAGATATTTCGAGGCGCCTTCACAATCACCGATAACACTGTCATCGGGAACGCCGCTCCCGCTGCGGACCTTCGAGACCACTTCTTCCGGAGTCCCGTGTCCGAACCGGCAATAGATATCCGGGCAGATAGCCAGATACCCGTGTTGCGAAAACCGGCGGGTGGCTTCGCGGTAAAACTCGTCCCAGCCGGGCATATGAGGTATCAGTATTACCCCGGGAAAGGGGCCTTCGCCAAGAGGCCTTGAATAATAGGCGTGTATGAAATCACCGTTATGCCCTGAAATCGAGACAGTTTCTGCCAGCATACCCTGGTACTCGTCGGTTTGAAACTGGTTCCACATTGGCCACTACCTCCTTAATATACTGATTAATAGTTCCTTATAGTTGAACCGATTTTACACCCGCATCCGGTCCTCTGCAAATTTTTAAACTATCATCTGCCTGGCGGTGTTCAGCCTTTCCCTGCAATTTCCAGTGCGGCGGAGATATCCTCCGTAATCATTGTCCGCTTGCTTTTTTCTATGAAAAAGCTCGGCCCCGCCTGGAGGTATGAAGGGAAAGCCCTTATATTCTTATAGTAATACTCCTGTCCCCGGATTTTATAGGTAGACCCGGCGGGAATCACCCTTTTTTCGCCCGCCCGTCTGGCAATATTATTCACCGCTTTTATTGCCACGTCTCCCATCAGCATATAGACCTTTACACCGGAGAAAAGGGAGAGTTCTTTCTCCAGTATGAGCGAGCACTCTTTGACCGTATCTGTCTTTATTCCATACCCCATCTTTCCGCACTTTACCGCCGTGGTCAGGTAAACGCCCATATCCAGGATATCCCGTATCGAAGAGACACCGGCACCGGCGTCTTTGAACGCCTGGACCGTTGTCTGCTCGAACAGGGCGTCTCCCCCGGCGTAGTAATAGTCTTTCAATTCGGCAGGCGCCGCTTCGGATATCATTATTATTGAAACTTTCTCAGGGATAATATCTGTTTCCGGCAGTATATAATTCTCATGTTTCACGTCATCACAGGGGAAACTCCGGCAGCCGATGATGTCGCTTGCTTTCATACACATACCTCCTTCAACTGTTTACAAGTATAGGCAGGTCAAACTATAATATCGCTGGCGGGTGTAGCTCAGCCGGGTAGAGTGCTGCGTTCGCGACATTGACGTTGATATTATCGCATAAAAATTGAATAACAAAAACCGCTTGTCGGGGTGTAGCTCAGCCGGGTAGAGCGCTGCGTTCGGGACGCAGAGGTTCGGAGGTTCAA
>CAZIYN010000211.1:0-4087 GCA_964543495.1 uncultured Dehalococcoidales bacterium
TCCTCGATATCTACACCGATACCTCGAATACACTTTGCCAGGTTTTGAATTGAAGCTACGGCGGCAGTAATTACATGCGTTTCGACATCCAGTCTGAATCCATGCATTCCCACGGGATTCTTGATTCCCGTCTGTCCGTCGACAGCATAGCTTCTCGGTATAATATGGAGAAGCTTCCTGTCATTGGGTACTTTTACACTTTGAGCGCACTGGAGCACTCTCTTCAGGTCATCGGGTCGCACCAGCCGGTCGTTGCGGGTGATTGCCACCACTCCCTGGTTGTTGAGAGAACTTACGTGCCTGCCGGTTACACCGATGTAAGCGGACTCTACCTTATAGCCGCTTGTCTGCTCGGCTTTCTTAACCGACTCCCGGATTGAATCTCTGGCGTCATTGATATTTACTACCAGTCCTTTATGAAGACCGTTAGACGGGGTTATGCCGACGCCGGCAACCCGGATTACATCGCCCTCATCAACTTCAGCGATGCTGGTGCATACTTTTGTTGTGCCTACATCAATAGAAACTAGAGTTTTTTGCTTACTCATAGACCCCCTCCTTCTGTACTGGGTTTGGATATTGCGAAGATGCTTGGATTTTTCACATATGACTCCCCCTTATAAATCTATGTTTATATTCCGGTTCAGGGCTTGGAGAAGACAGTATTCAGCATCCTGTAAAGGTTCTGCCTTCTCCAGGCTCCAACCTTGGTTTCATTTAATATGCTCCGGACATCGTTATCATTTACTCCGTAATAAGTAGCAATATATTCCGCCATCCTTGATTTCGGGTCGGCGTTTCCATTGGTTCCCGCGTTAAATCCGTTTCCGGCGCGAATCTGTTCCTCCATCCTCATCTCCTGATAAATAGCGAAAAACCTTTCCTATATGGCAACGGCGAAGACCTGCCTGAGCCTTCGCAGCTGTGATGGTCTTCTCCAGCCGTTACCGCTGGACCTTATTTCCGCGTTTGAACATAATTTTTCTACGATATTGTAATGTTCATCCTGAGCAACTATACGTTCGGCGCCTCTTAACCGGGCGCTTCGACTGCGCGGATTATTCTGTACTTCCGGCAGGGAAGGTGTGATTACCCTCTTATTGACCAGTTTCAGACTTGCCGAATGACCGCAGATACAGACGGGAGCACTAGGAGGACAGATACAGTCCGTTGACTCCTGCTTCATATACTGCTTAACGATACGGTCTTCGAGCGAGTGATAGCTTATTACTACCAGTCTTCCCTCGTAACCCAGCAGTTCTATCGCCTGTTTCAGGGTAGATTCAAGGTTTTCAAGCTCCTTGTTAACGGCTATCCGCAGAGCCTGGAATGTCTTTGTAGCAGGGTGGATTTTTCCTCTTTTCGGACCCGTAACCTGCTCTATCGTCCTTGCCAGTTCGAGGGTAGTCTTTATAGGACGTTCTTTAACGATACGCCGGGCTATCTGCCGGCTTCGTCTCTCTTCTCCGTAGGCTCTGATAAGGTGGGCCAGTTCTGTTTCAGGATAATTATTAATTATGTATTCTGCTGTTAGTTCCTGGTTCGGGCTCAGGCGCATATCCAGCGGAGAATTTTTCTGGAAACTGAATCCGCGACTGTCGCTCTCTAGTTGAAGCGAAGACAGCCCCAGGTCGAGTATAATACCGTGAACGGGAACAAAATCATATTTATAGCAGATGGACTTGAGGTTAACAAAGTTATCATTAACCAGCAGGATGGAGTCGCTGTAAGGTTCAAGGTTGCGCCTGGCGGTTTTTAGCGCTTCACTATCGGCATCGATACCGAGAAGCTGCCCGCCGGGTGAGCTCTTTTCGAGAATGGCTGCCGCATGTCCGCCGGCGCCCAGAGTACAGTCTATATAACGACCGCCTGGCTGGACAGCCAGAGCCTTGATAGCCTCTTCAATTAAGACCGGGATGTGAGCGGGTGCTGACATCGTTCGCCCCTTCAATTTCGCTCTTCCAGGCTTTCAATAATCTGCCAGACCTGTTCCTGGCTGACAGATTTTTCTAATTCCCACTGCTCTTTATTCCACAGTTCGAGATAGGTGTTAACTCCAGCGATTATTACTTCGTCTTCAATCCCGGCGTACTCTCTCAGTGGTATGGGCAATGCTATCCTGCCCTGGTTGTCGATATTTAAATTGAAGGCAGTGGCGAAGATTGCGCGGTTCAGCTTCCTTAATTTACTTGGCGCCACCGGACCGCTGGTCAGCTTGGTAGCCAGATTTTTCCATTCGATGAGTGAGTAGGCAGCTATACATCTCTCCGGTCCTGCAGATAGTACGACTCCGTCCTTAAGTTCTCTTCTGAACTTCGGCGGAATCGGCAACCTGCCCTTTTCATCTATCTTGTATTCAAATTCACCAAGAAACATGGTTAAGCCAAACCATCCTTAAAATAGTTCACCACAATCTACCACGATTTACCAATTTCTACCATTTTCCCCTAGAAATTCATTTTTGTCAACCCCCTCCTATAAATTTTCATAGAATTTTTATGTTGTATGTAATGATATCTGTGATGGAAATAGTCATTAAGGGTAATGAGTGGATAGCGGTTTTGCCCGGATTTTGTGCCTGTGAGTATCTGTGATAGAATTACAGGGTGAAAATTAAAGTATATGTATTGACTCTATTTCCCCAGATGTTTGAAAGCCCGTTGAGTTCGGGTATTTTCAAACGGGCTGCCGACCGCAACCTCATAGAGGTAATAGTCCGTAATATCAGAGACTATACTCATGACAGGCACCATGTAACGGATGACTACCCGTATGGCGGGGGAGCAGGTATGGTCCTCAAGCCTGAACCCGTCTTCGAAGCCGTGGAAGATATATGGTCCGAAGTGGGAGAGGATTTTAAAAGAGAAATGCCCGTTATCCTGCTGACTCCCCAGGGGCGTCTCCTGTCCCAGTCGATTGTTTCCGGACTTGCCGGTCACAGTCACCTTGTCCTTATATGCGGACATTACGAGGGAGTGGACGAAAGAATCCGTAAACACCTGGTTACCGACGAAATCAGCATCGGCGATTACGTACTGAGTGGCGGTGAGCTCCCATCTATGGTATTATTAGATTCTGTAATCAGGTTGGTCCCGGGAGTGCTCGGTTCTGAAGAATCGACGGCGGAGGAATCTCATACCGCCGGATTCCTGGAATACCCTCAATATACCAGACCTCCTGAATACAGGGGATGGACAGTACCTGAAGTACTGCTTTCCGGGAATCATGCCCAGATTGCCGACTGGCGCCGGAAGCAGTCGATTATCCGGACTGCGGAACGCCGTCCCGATTTACTGGATAAAGCAGACCTTAACGCCGAAGAGAAACGATTGATTGAAGGTCAGCGAGAATAATATATAATGTATACGGAGTATATATAAATGAATATGGAATCGGTTGTACAGTTAAAGGAAAATCCTAACATCCCTGAACTTACCACTGGTGATACCGTAAGGGTAAGCACCAGAGTTATCGAAGGAGATAAAGAACGTACCCAGGTATTTCAGGGTGTGGTCATTAAAATCAGACGCCGCGGAGCAGGGTCCAGTTTTACCGTACGGCGTGTAACTTACGGCGTAGGTGTGGAACGCACTTTTCCTTACTACTCGCCAAGGGTGGAAAAAGTGGAGATAATGCGGCGCGGTAAGAAACGCCGGGCCAAGCTATACTACCTCCGCGGTCTCAGTGCTAAAACATCCCGTCTCCAGGAAAGGCGGATGAGCCAGAAAGAAATTGAGCGGGAGCAGGAAAGACTGGACAAGCTGGAGCAGGAGAAGCTGGCTCAGAAGCAGGAACTGGAAATCGGGGAGGAGCCTGAAGAGGCACCTCAGATGGAAGTTGAAGAAGCAGTTGAAGTTGCAGAAGAGCTGGCCCCCGAGGAAGCTCCTGCAGCAGAAGCAGAAGAAGCACCGGTAGCCGAGGAAGAAGAAGCTCCCGTTGCTGAAACAGAGGAAGCTCCTGCTGCCGAGGTAGAGGAAAAGGAAGCTCCCGTTGCTGAAACAGAGGAAGCTCCTGCTGCTGAGGTAGAGGCAGAGGAAGCTCCCGTTGCTGAAACAGAGGAAGCTCCTGCTGCTGAGGTAGAGGCAGA
>CAZIYN010000212.1:0-4048 GCA_964543495.1 uncultured Dehalococcoidales bacterium
TAAGATACCCGGACTTTATCACCCCATTCCCGGCAGCGCGCCGCGGCGCGCCGGACTGAATATGGCCAATCCTATAGCTATCATTAACAGCATCGCCATGATGCTGCGCTATTCGCTCGGTCTGAAAGGCGAGGCGAAGGCGGTCGAGGACGCCGTCGAATCCGTGCTGAATGAGGGCTACCGCACCTATGATATAATGGACGAAGGCAAAAAAGAGGTGGGGACGAAGGAGATGGGAGACTTAATCAGCGGTAAGATAGGAGTGAAGTAAGTGGCGGCGGTACAAATTTACGATACGACATTAAGAGACGGTTCCCAGAGTGAGGGGATATCCTTTTCACTGGCGGACAAACTTAATATTGCCCGCAAGCTCGATGAAATGGGGGTCCAATATATAGAAGGCGGATGGCCCGGCTCAAACCCGAAGGATGCCGAGTTTTTCAGGAAAGCACGCGATATAAAGCTGGAAAACGCTAGATTTGCCGTTTTCGGCAGCACCCGGAGGGTGGGAATAAAGCCGGAGGACGATTTAAACGTGAGGATGCTCGTCGATTCCGGGGCGAAGGTGGCGACAATCTTTGCCAAGACATCCTACCTCCAGGTACAGCACGTCCTGATGACTACCCTAGAAGAAAACCTGGACATGATTATGGACACCGTCAGGTATCTCAAGGAGAACGGGATGACAGCTTTCGTGGACGCGGAGCATTATTTCGACGGCTACAAGTCGAACCCCGAATACGCTTTACGCTGCGTGACCGCATCCGCCGAAGCGGGAGTCGACTGCATAGTCCTCTGCGATACGAACGGCGGGGCTTTACCGGATGAGGTTGAAAAAGCGGTCAAGGCGGCAAAGAGAGCCACCAGAGTGCCGCTGGGAATTCACACCCATAATGACGGAGGGATGGCGGCAGCCAATACTCTTGTTGCGGTAAATGCCGGAGCTACCCAGGTGCAGGGCACGATAAACGGTTACGGCGAGCGCTGCGGCAACGCCAACCTGTGTTCGATAATTCCCGCTTTAAAGCTGAAAATGGGTATCGACTGTATAACCGACGAGCAGCTCGGCAGGCTGACGGAGGTATCAAACTTCGTGAGTGAAGCGGCCAACCTGCCGCCGAATCCGTATGCTCCGTACGTGGGAGCCAGCGCTTTCAGCCATAAAGCCGGTTATCATATGGACGGCATCGTAAAGTGGCCGGATGCCTACCAGCATGTCGACCCGGAGAAGGTGGGGAATCTCCAGAGGACGGTCGTTTCCGAGCTTTCCGGCAAACGGAATATAACCCAGATAGCCAATAAGATGGGCGTGAAACTGACTGCAAAGTCACCGGAGACCAAGGCGCTTCTGGAACAGGTCAAGCAGATGGAAAACCTCGGTTTCCAGTATGAGAATGCCGAGGCATCCTTCGAGGTCCTCGTCCACCGCGTTATGCCCGGTTATAAGCCGCCTTTCGACTTAATCGATTATATGGTCGTGGTGGAGAAAAAGCGGCGCCAGGCAACACGTAGAAGTACCGAGGATAATCTCGCCGAGGCGATGGTCAAGGTGAGAATAAACGGTGAGGTAATTCATACTGCGGCCGAAGGTAACGGTCCTGTGAACGCCCTCGACCAGGCCCTGCGTAAAGCCCTGCTGCAGTACTACCCCGACCTGGCCTGTGTGGAGCTTGTGGACTACAAGGTGCGAATTCTCGAAGAGAGCACCGGCACCGGCTCACAGGTGCGCGTGCTAATCGAGTCGAGTGACGGTACCGAGGAATGGACGACGATGGGCAGCTCGACGAACATTATAGAAGCCAGCTGGATAGCTCTGGTGGACAGCGTCGAGTACTGGCTGACAAAACATAAGCTTAACAAGAACTCTACCACGAAGAAGTGATATATGTGCCAAGGCAGGATAGAACCAACTATCCTGCCTTGAACAAGGAGATAAATACCGGCCCCTTCAGAGGGCTATGTTATCCTGCCGGACACAGAAATACGAATTCCGGTCCTTCAGGTGAATATTCTATATCCAGAGTTGTCTCCTTGAGGCTCTCCGCGAGCTTCTTTTCCACAACAAGCACCGATGAACCTTTGTATTCGATGACGTAATCGGACGGCGTTTCTATATCTATGCCCAGGCCTATAATTCCATATCCCCTGTCTACGATACGCAGGCGTGCCTGCGGAATATCCACAGTATCACGCAACAGCTTCACCAGTGCTCTGGCAGCACGATCGGTGATATTTACCATTCTTTCTATTAACCCTATCCTGCCGTTATCGGTTTCCGTAAATATATACGAACAGATGCCGGTATTTGTTACTCATTGAAAGAAAACCGTTATAGAACCATTTTGAAATTTCACGTATTTACGTGATAATATTATACCTACCAAAAAAGAAGGAGAGGGAAAATGGCAGATACCGTATATAAAGTCCTGAGTCCTGTCGGGACGGAATTACCCGTTCAGATACACCCGCTTGCGTCCCGCCTGGATACTCTCGACGGCAAGAACATCCATATCAGTATTACCGGTGAGCCTGATATAACCATAGCCATGGAGAAGCAGCTACGGGCAGACTACCCGAATATAAACTGGACGCAGAAAAAATCATACATGCCCGGTCCCGTTCACCTGACGGAAGAAGAGAAGAAAACAACAGACGGGGTGATACTCGGGGTATGCTGGTGAAGCGGTGCCGTGTGGGCGCAGTTGCCCTACATAGCAGAACTTGAGAAAGGCGGTATTCCCACCGTACTTATCGACCTGGAAGACCAGCATGAAATGGTAAAAGAAGAAGCTCTGGCGAACGGCGTACCGAACGTACGTTTCCTGCCGGCGTCCCGGACGCTTCCCGGGCCGGAGGACGTCAAAGAGTGGATCGAACCGATGCTGGAGATGCTTACCAAACCTCTTACCGAGAAGGAAAAGGAAACCGGAATGCATACTCCGCCATCGGAAAGGGTAATATTCGAAGGAACGATTATCGAGGCGGAGACATTCTTCAGAAAGACGTCTTACGTACCGGAGCCGCTGGATGCGCCTATTTCCGTGTATACGGACGGTCTGCCGGTGGTAATTCCCACCGAAGAACGGGTCAAGGCTATGCTGAAAGGCACCAGCCATAAACCCGATGAAGTAGTTACCTACCAGCGTGATGTGCAAAGAAGGATGGGCCGTTCGGCCAAAAAAGGCGATGTAGTAAGGTTTATGCCCAGAATGTTTACAGCCACGGTTGAAAAGGTAGCTGTAAACGCCGTGATGGCGGGCTGCGAACCCGAACACCTGCCGGTTGTGCTTGCCATTGCCGAATCGGGATGCCAGACCGGCACCACCGTATTCAATAACCAGTGGGTGTGTGCCAGCGGTCCCATCGTCCAGGAAATCGGAATGAACGACGGACTCGGCATGTTCGGTCCCGGCAATCCAGCGAACTCCTGCATAGGCCGCGCCTACCAGCTGATGGCGAGAAACCTCGGCGGAGCGATTACCGGTGTCAACCGGATGAGCAGCATCGGTTCTCCTATGAACAGAGGGGGTATGTGCTTCGCCGAATGCGCCGACAAGCTTCCGCCCGGATGGAAGGGTTTGAACGAAATGGCCGGCTTCAAGAAAGACGAAAGTATCGTTATCGTAATGGGGACCGAGGGAGGACTCGTCGGAGCCCAGTTTTCGCCCGGCGGGTACAGGGCTTTCCAGAAGAGCGGGCACGGCGGTATGGCGAGGAAACTCGGGGTGAAAGGTATTCCAGGTCCGCATAACTGGCTGGACTGGATACTGCCCGATATATGGAAGGGCGAGAGAGAAGGACCGCGCACGTTCATTATGGTGCATGAATTAGCCCATCATCTCTGGGAGCTGGGTTACAAGACCAAGGAAGCCGTCCTCGAGTATATCTGGGAAAAGAGCATGGTACCTCTGAGTGAATACAGGAACTATTCCTGGGTCGACCTGACCACCAACGGGTGGATTGTAAAGGACCCCAGGTCGGTCAAGCCGTGGATGGAACTGTCCGACGACTATATGGTACCACTGGCGGGCAATTCGCCCGGCGACTG
>CAZIYN010000213.1:0-4007 GCA_964543495.1 uncultured Dehalococcoidales bacterium
ACTTACAATAAAGAGAGTAATCCATTTCCGGCGAGTCATATATATGCCTCCGGGGGTTCGGGATTTGAGTTTAGTATTATGGTGCGGTTTTGTCAATGTTTTTATAAACCCCATCCCTGTATATATCTATTCCCGCCCTCCACCCTTAATGTAATTTAAGAGGGGTGTAGCCCCTCTTAAACACCCCTTTTTTTAATATCGTTTTTCATATATATTTTTTTATCCTCACCCCCCCCCCCGCCTGCCGAAGCCTCGTGCGGCAGGCAGGCCGGTTACGAAGCACCCCCTCTCCTTAAAAAGGCAAGGGGGTGCTTCAAAAAAGGCGTGTTATGCCTCCAACATTTATCTTTAAAGTAGATGCAGAGTTACCTCTATTATGTACTGATTTTAAACTGAACAGGGGGGAGGGCCGCCACCTGATAGATGTATAAAAAAACGAGGGGCATTTGCCCCTCGTTGGATTATATATTAATAATGAAGGTTTATGCCTTTGCTTCCTGCCTCTGGGCGACCACTTTCTGGATTATAGTCTGGGGCGCCGGCTGGTAGTGGCTGAACTCCGTGGTGAAGTTTCCTCTGCCCTGGGTTATGGACTTGAGGTCGATGGCATAGCGCTGGATTTCAGCCAGCGGGACCTGCGCCTGTATAACATTATTACCGTTCTCGGGGTTCATACCCTGAAGCTGAGCCCGCTTGGTGTTAAGGTCGCCTATAATATCGCCGGTATAGTCTTCGGGCACAGTAACTGTTATATTCATAATAGGCTCAAGCAGGATGGGCTGTGCCTGGCTGAGTCCCTTCTTGACGGCGCCGTCGCCGGCAATCTTGAAGCAAATTTCAGATGAATCTACGGGATGGAAACTGCCGTCATAGACGGTTATCTTGATATCGGTAACCGGGTACTGTGCCAGGACTCCCGCCTGGACCGCTTCATTGACGCCTTTCTCAACGGCGGGAATGTAGTTGCGCGGGATGCGCCCGCCGACTACTTTATCGACGAATTCGCATCCGCCGCCGCGTTCAAGTGGTTCCAGCTCCAGCATAACGTGTCCGTACTGCCCGTGACCGCCGGTCTGTTTCTTATGCTTGTATTCCGCCTGGGTAGCCGTTGTAATAGTTTCCCTGTAAGGTACCTTCGGTGTTTCCAGTATAACATTGACGCCGAATTTGCTCTGCATTTTTTCCGCGGCTACGTCCAGCTGCGTTTCGCCGAGGCCCGAAAGGATTGTTTCACTGGTATCAGTACTCCTGCTGAGCTTCAGGGTAGAGTCCTCTTCAATCAGCCTTGTCAGCGCTGCCCCGAGCTTATCGGTATCGGCTTTTGTCTTCGGGTAGACGGCCACGCTGAACACCGGGTCCGGGAAGGTGATGGAAGCTATCTTCACGGGTTTATCCTGTGTACAAAGCGTATCACCGGTTACGGTTACATTCAGCTTGGCTACCCCGCCGATATCTCCGGCCATTATCTTTGCGGCCGGCTCCTGCGTTTTCCCTCTGAGAGTGAAAAGCTGTCCGACGCGTTCCATTTCGCCGCGGGCCGAATTCCACACCTGAGTGTTGCTTTCGATAGTACCGCTGTAGACGCGGAAATAGGTGAGTTTGCCGACATACGGGTCCGCCGAGGTCTTGAAAACGAGGGCGGCGAGCGGGGCGTCCTGTTCCGGTTTTACGGACTCTTCCTTACCGCCACTGCCCAGAACGGTTACTTCACGCTCAACCGGTGCCGGAAGATAACCCTTCATTGCATCCAGAAGGAGGCCGACTCCGATATTTTTAGTAGCCGAACCGGCTAATACCGGGACGGCCTTGCCGGTTGCCACGACCTGTTTCAAGCCGTTGCTAAGTTCCTCCCGAGTCAGTTCCTCACCGCCGAGATATTTCTCCAGCAGGTTGTCATCGGCTTCGGCGGCGGCTTCAACCAGCTTTTCACGGTATGTTTCCGCCTGGTCCTGCAGGTCTGCCGGGATGTCGCCTTCCTTCATATCGGCGCCCGTGTAGCTCTTCATCGTCAGCAGGTCGACCACACCCTGGAAGGTGCTCTGGGCTCCGACGGGGAGCTGGACCGGCACGCACATCTGACCGAATTTCTCCTGTAGTTCGTTTACAGTCCGGATGAAATCGGCATTCTCGCGGTCCATCTTGTTGATGAAGATTACACGCGGGAGGTTTACCTTGTCGCAGTAATCCCACATCTGTTCCGTGCCGACTTCCACACCGGAAGCGGCGCAGACGGCAATTATGGCTCCTTCGCTGACTCTTATTCCCGATTTGACCTCCGAAACGAAGTCCGAATAACCCGGAGTATCCAGTATGTTTATTTTGGTATCCTTCCATACGCATGGAAGGACAGAAAGGTTGATACTTATCTGGTGTTTCACCTCAGCCGGGTCATAATCGGAAACCGTATTACCATCTTCAGTTTTGCCCAACCGGGTGATTATACCGCAGTTATACATAACGGCTTCTGCAAGCGATGTCTTGCCAGCTCCGTTATGAGACAGCAAAACGATATTTCTGATATTTTCAAGTCCGTAGTCCATGTAGTCACCTACTCCCTTAAGTCGATTGAATTAACATTATCATTATAATCGGAGTTGATAGATACAGCAAGTAATTCCAGCGTGGGTACTACTCTGTTTTGGTTGGTTATCTTGATTGATATAGATTGCCGCGTCGTCCGCCAGAAGCGGACTCCTCGCAATGACAAAGGAAACCAACCAAATGTAAACAGAATACCAGCGTGGGTTATAGCTGTCAGGTGCTCAGTTCATTTAGCAGGGCTCATTTGACCGAAGATATAATTCAGGCGCCGAATTTATCATTGAAGACGATTTCAGGAAGTTCTTTTCTCTGGGGCGTCCTGCCTTCTTCCGCAGGGAAACCCAGAGGTGTTATGGCTACCACGCAGTAGCCTTCCGGGACCTCGAGAATTTCGGCGGCTTTAACGGCGTCGAAAGCTCCGACGATAACGGTCCCGATTCCGAGGGAGTGTGCGGTGAGGACCATATTCTGCATCGCCAGGCCGGAATCGTACATATACCAGTAGCCTTCCTTATCAGTAACCGGTGCGCCGTCGCGGCAGCCGGCCCTGTTCATCTCGGCACAGACAGCCAGAGTTACCGGGGAGTTCCTAACCGCATCCGTGGCGGGATTGCCCGACCTCAGCGTTTCAGCCAGTTTGTCTTTTATCGTACCATCACGGACGACGATAAACCGCCAGGTCTGGGTATTCGCCCACGACGGCGCCCACCTGCCGGCTTCCAGTATCTGATTCAGGGCATCGTCACCGATGGGGTCGGCCTTCTGTTTCCGGATACTTCTTCTTTTCATAATTGCTTCTATAAGTTCCATTTTTCCTCCGGTGAGTGATATATTATTCTTCTTCCCAGGCGCCTTTACCGATAAGGGAAACGAAGCGGCAGCCCCCGAGGTCTTTTACCGCGTTCTTCTTTTTATTCCTGGTTATTTTATAGAGCTGCTGGGTGAAGCGGGAGCCGACGGGGATTACCAGTCGTCCTCCCATTGAAAGCTGGGCGAGGAGCTCGGGAGGCACGGCGGGAGCGGCGGCGGTGGATATTATGGCATCATAAGGAGCTTCATCGGGCCATCCCAGGTCTTCTTTAGCCTGGTGTATGGTGATATTCTTATACCCCAGTTTATTGAGCGTTATTTCGGCTTTCGCGGCAAGGGCGGGAATCCGTTCCACGGTGACAACCTGCCGGGTCAGTTCGGCGAGGATAGCCGTCTGGTAACCGCTGCCGGTGCCGAGCTCGAGGACTTTTTCATTGCCGGTCAGCTCCAGCGCCACGGTCATAATGGCAACGATATAAGGCTGGGAAATAGTCTGGTCGTAACCGATGGGAAGGGGCCTGTCATCATACGCCGAGTTGCGCTGCCTTTCGGGCACGAACTGCTCTCTGGGAACACACGCCACAGCCTCTAAAACGCGTTTATCTTTAATATCGGAGCTAAGATACTCGACCAGTCTGGCTCTCGCTGCGTTAAAG
>CAZIYN010000214.1:0-3976 GCA_964543495.1 uncultured Dehalococcoidales bacterium
GTACTGGATTATGCGTTATCAATTTTCACCCCCATCATGAGAGGACTCCAGGTCTTCCCCAAACAGATGATGCGTAATATCGAACTCACCAGGGGACTGGTTTATTCGCAACGGGTGATGCTGGCTCTGATTGATAAAGGACTGAGCCGGCAGGACGCCTATAAACTCGTCCAGCGCAACGCAATGAAAGTATGGAACGGCAACAGGAAATTCCTCACCCTTCTAAAAGCCGACTCCGATGTCACGGCCATTCTTACTCCGGAAGAGCTGGAACCGCTCTTCGACTATAAGTATTACCTGCGTTACGTGGACGACGTTTTCCAGAGACTCGGCCTGACGGAAAGCCAGTGGAAAGAGGAACTGGGTACCTCGGTGACCGATAACCTGGCGCCGAAGGCAATGTAGCCTGCTGCCCTGGCTTCCTGATAATTGGAAAGATGACACTTTTACCGCGTATCCGCCGTCTTATATACAGCACCAGTGAGATTATCCCGGACGTGTATATGCTCACAATCAGGGCAAATAATGTGGTGCTTATAGTAGAAGATGAAATTACCCTGGTTGATACAGGCCTGCGAGGCAGCTCGCCGCAGATAATCGATTTTATTAACCAGCTTGGCCGCTCGCCGGAAGAAATAAGCCTGATAATTCTCACTCACAATCACCCCGACCATGTCGGCGGACTGGCAGAGCTAAAACGGATTACCCGCGCCAGAGTCGCCATTCACCGGGCGGATACCGGCACCCTGAAAGTATCCGGTACCCGCGGAAGCGCCGCATGGAAATCACCGCTGAGGCTGGTCCTGTCGGCGCTGCACCTTTCTTTTTCATCCGGACTCGGCGACGCCGATATCAAGCTGTCGGGAGGCGAGATACTGAAGCCTCTGGGAGGCATGGAAGTCATCCACACTCCCGGTCATACACCGGGCAGCATCAGCCTGTACTCTCCCTCCAGGAAATTTATCATAGTCGGTGATGCCGTCAGGAACAGGAAGAAAGCTCTCTACCTTCCGCCCAGGATGGCAAGTACGGATTTATCACAGGCGACGGAATCGCTGAAAAAGATTGCCGGGTTTGATTTCAATACTCTTTGTTCGGGCCACGGACGCCCGCTGCTGGAAGACGCCCAAGCCGATGTACAGGCTCTGGTGGACACTCTGTAAGGATTGACAACCCGGATAAAAACTGGTTATCATCAATACGCTGTAATGAGAGTAATTGCTGGCACAGCCAAAGGGCACCGGCTTAAAGTACCAAAGGGAACAACTACACGTCCGGCGACGGACCTGGTCAGAGGAGCAATATTCTCTATCCTTGAAAGTGTTGCTACCGACTGGTCGGAGGTACTGGACTTATTCTCCGGAAGCGGAGCACTGGGAATCGAAGCCCTGAGCCGCGGAGCCGGATGGGCTGATTTTGTTGAACGTAAACCGAGATGTTGTGATATAATTAGGGAAAACTTGGAAAAGGCAAAATTCACCGGGCAGGCTCATGTTTACTGCTGCAGTGTGGTTAAAGCCTTTTCCTTTCTTACCAAGGAGTACAGTATTATTTTGATAGACCCCCCTTACTCTGATTCGTCCATAGGCGATATATTGGAACAAATCGCCTCATCGGAACTGGTAGGAAAAGATACAACTCTGGTTGTAACCCACTCCCCTCACCGGATTTTAAATTCGAACTATGCATCACTGAATCTAATAAAAGAGCACCGTCATGGCGATAGCTGCATTGCAGTATACCAGAAGGAGGGAAAGTAATGACCATCGCCCTGTACCCGGGTACATTCGACCCCATAACCAACGGTCATCTGGATATCGCTGCCAGGACAGCCAGGCTCTTCCAGAAGGTGATTATAGGAGTCTATGATACACCCTTAAAGGACGTCCTTTTCAACACCGAAGAAAGAGTGGAACTGGCAAAGCGGTCACTTGATGACATACCCCACATCGAGGTTCAGCCCTTCAGCGGGTTGATTGTTAATTTTGCCGAAAAAGTAGGAGCTATTGCTATTGTGCGCGGACTGAGAATAGGAGCCGACTTCGAGTATGAGCGTGAAATGGCGCTGATGAACAAACATCTCTCACCTAAGATAGAACTCGTATGTCTGATGGCAAGCGTAAAATACCAGTTTCTCAGTTCCAGCCGCGTCAAGGAGGTGGCCAGCCTCGGAGGTTACATTGATGACCTGGTCCCGGAAGCAGTAGTTCAGGCGGTAAAGAAGAAATTGGGATAATTATTGAAAAAGGTAAATAACAAACCCTTTACAGAAGGAAAGAAAGAGTCTAAAAAGGAGGAACATCTATATGGCTTACAAGATAACGGATGATTGTATCAGTTGTGGTGCCTGTGAGACCGAATGCCCCAACCAGGCAATCAGCGAAGGTGAGACAATCTACCAGATTGACCCGAACAAATGCACCGAGTGCAAAGGCTTCTACGATTCCTCGAAATGTGCCGAGATTTGTCCGGTCGATGCCTGCGTGCCTGACCCGGACAATCCGTATAAAGGCTAGCATTTAATAAAGAAACAAGACAATCACATAAAAAGAGAAGGCAACCGGGTCGACGCGATATTAATATGGCGTCCCCTGGTTGCCTGTATATCTGTAATATCTCCGGTTATTCGAAGAAGGAACGTACCGCGTCGAACTCGTCGGGCAGTAACGCCAGTACGGCGGGGAAGTTGTCCAGCAGAAATCCCGCTAGCACCGATTCGACAAAAATATCCGGCGTGCTCAGGAAATTACCCCACAGCGTTAGAAGAGCACCACAGAGTATTGCTCCCGTTACCAGCCCGATAGCAGCACCACCCAGGTAATTCACCCATCCCAGCATCACCAGTGAGGTTATCCATTTTAACAGACCGGCCAGAATCGATGCCGCCAGCATCACCACGATAACTATCACGCCGAATGCTACAGCTTCAGCTACACCCTCTTGCGGAATGAAGGTAAGCCATCCGGCAACGACGGTATAGAATTGCCCCGCGAGGACAATCCCGACTATCAGCCCGACAAGTGACAGTACAACCTTTATCAGGCCTTTTTTCAACCCGTAAAATGTGGCGCCCGCGATTATAACCAGTATGGTTATATCCAGCCAATTCATCTTCACACCTCCTCCCGCCTGAACTCTCCGTCTCAATTAACCATAGTGTAAAGCATCAATCGGATTTAGTCTAGCCGCCCTCATCGCCGGGTATATACCGGACGCCAGGCCTATAAATACGGATACCAGTATCGCCACCATCACTATAAAGGGCGATACTTCGGCATTCAGGACGAAACCGCCGAGGTCCACCTGCGAAATTCCCCACGCCATTGACCACGCCCCCGCCAGTCCGATAGCGCCGCCCGTTAGGCTCAGTACGGAAGCTTCAAGCAGGAACTGTACCAGGATATCTCTCCTTTTCGCGCCTACCGCCTTTCTCAGGCCGATTTCCCGGGTACGCTCGGTTACGGAGACCAGCATAATGTTCATAATACCGATACCGCCAACGAGAAGAGATATACTGCCTATCAGACCGAGAAACACAGTTAAAGCAAGAGTAATCGTCTCGAACGTACCGGCAAGTTGCTCCGGACTGATTACGGCGAAATCAGCATCATCATCCTTGTCGATGCGGTGACGCTTCATTAAAACCGCTTCGATATCTTCGGTCGCCTCATCCATCGTCCATCCGTCGGCTACCTGGACGCTAATCTGTTGGACGGCATCCTCGCCGCTCGGGGTCTTCTGAGAGAAAAGCCGTGTCTGATAGGTGGTCATCGGCACAACGGATAAATCATCCCAGCTGAAACCCATCATAGAAAGGCCACGGGGTGCCATAACTCCCATAACGGTAAAACGCTTTTCGCGAATTTTAACCTGCTGCCCTATTGCCTCCTCACCACTATTAAAGAGTTCTTCGGCAATCCCGCTGCCTAAAACCACTACCATATCTCTTCTGGCAACGTTTACATCGGTAATAAAC
>CAZIYN010000215.1:0-3953 GCA_964543495.1 uncultured Dehalococcoidales bacterium
TCTATACGCTATTGAAGTCACTGGGGGAGAGAGAAATTACCAGCGTGCTCGTTGAGGGCGGTGGAGTACTTATGGGCTCGATGTTCGACCAGAAACTGGTGGATAAAGTGGTCGCCTTTGTTGCGCCTGTTATAATAGGCGGAGATAAAGCTGTATCGGCTGTCGCCGGAATCGGTGTCGACAAGATGGTTGATGCCATCAGACTTCAAAATGTTATAGTAGAAAAATTCGGCGATGATTTGATGGTAAGCGGTTACCCCGGGAGATAATATGTTTACCGGAATTGTAAAAGAAATTGGCAGAGTGGCATCCGTTAAGCCCGGAAGCCTGGTTGTCAACGCCACCGAGGTGGTTAAGGATATGCAGGTAGGCGACAGCATTGCCGTAAACGGTGTCTGTCTCACAGCTATTACATTCGATTCGGGTTCTTTTACCACCGGTATAATGCATGAAACTCTCAGGCGGTCCAACCTGGGCTCTCTTTCCGGCGGAAATCGGGTCAACCTCGAAATGCCGCTAACTCTCGGCAGCTATGTGGGAGGACATCTTGTCCAGGGACATATTGATGATACGGGAAAGTTGATTTCCGTCAGAGAGGACAAAGACGCCAGGATATTCAGGTACGCTGCAGCTCCCGAAGTAATGCGGTATATCGTAGAGAAAGGTTTTATAGCTGTCGACGGAATCAGCCTCACGGTCGTGAACAGGACTTCGGATTATTTCGAAGTCTCGATTGTAACTCATACGTACGAATATACAAACCTCCGGGACAGGAAGGTGGGCGATACAGTCAATCTTGAGATAGATATTATCGCCAAATACGTCGAACAACTAGCCGGAGGTCAGGGAAAGGGAATTACCGCCGAGTTTTTAAAAGAGCACGGCTACGCTCTCAGTTAGTCCACTATAGATAGAGGTATTTATCATGGGTTTAGCAACAATTCCTGAAGCAATCGAAGATGTGAAAGCCGGAAAGTTCGTTATCGTGGTAGATGATGAGGACAGGGAAAACGAAGGCGACCTAGTAATAGCTGCGGAAAAGGTAACTCCAGAAGCTATTAACTTCATGGCTATGTATGGTCGTGGCTTAATATGTATGCCGGTTACAGGAGAACGCCTTGATACGCTTAGAATACCAATGATGGTATCGAATAATACAGCAAAATTCGGTACACCGTTCGCGGTAGCAGTGGAAGCCAGAGAGGGAACAACCACTGGCATCTCCGCAGCAGATAGAGCAAAGACTGTACAAGTCATGGTTGACCCCGATACAAGACCAGAGGATATACTTATGCCGGGGCATATGTTCCCCCTGCGTGCCAGGGAAGGGGGCGTACTTGCCCGCGCCGGGCAGACCGAAGCAACGGTCGACCTCGCAAGGCTTGCCGGTTTAAGACCTGCAGGTGTACTCTGTGAAATTATGAATGAAGACGGGACGATGGCACGTATACCTCAACTGGAGAAAATAGCCAAGAAATTTGATCTCAAGATTGTTAGCGTAGCCGACCTTATAGCATATCGTCGGCGTCACGAAAAACTTGTGGAACGGGTAACCGAGACAAAATTACCCACACGATACGGAGATTTTATAGCGATCGCCTATAAAAGCGATATCGACCCCGCCGAGCACGTAGCTCTCGTTATGGGCGACTTATCCGGAGAAGAACCCGTACTGGTGCGGGTCCACAGCGAATGCCTTACCGGAGATGTTTTTGGCAGTATGCGCTGCGACTGCGGAGAGCAGCTCGACCTGGCAATGAAGCGTATTGCGGATGAGGGAAGGGGAGTTCTGCTGTATATGAGGCAGGAAGGAAGAGGAATCGGTTTCCACAATAAACTGCGTGCCTATGCTCTGCAGGATAACGGACTGGATACCGTTGAAGCGAACGTATCGCTGGGATTCGCCCCTGATTTAAGAGATTACGGCATCGGCGCCCAGATTCTCGTGGACCTCGGACTGAAAGAGATAAGGTTCCTTACGAACAATCCCAAGAAGATAATCGGTTTCCAGGGTTACGGGCTGGAAGTGGTGGAACAGATACCTATCATTGCCAAACCGAACCCTTATAATATAGACTATCTGGAAACAAAGAAAAATAAGATGGGCCACCTTCTTGAACTACCGGAGATAGATTAAAAAAAGGAACAATCCCGGGTTTTTAACAGCCCGTAACAAGGAGGAAGATATGGGTAAACTCTATGAGGGAGTACTGGTTGGAAAAGGACTTAAGATTGCACTGGTTGTCTCTCGTTTTAACGAATTCGTCACCAACAAGCTTATGGAAGGGGCACAGGATGCGCTGCTCCGTCACGAGGTCAACCAGGAAGATATAGATGTAGCCTGGGTACCGGGAGCTTTTGAAATACCCATGGTAGCACAAACGCTGGCGCAGACGAAGAAATATGATGCCGTAATCTGTCTTGGCGCCGTAATAAGAGGAGCGACACCGCACTTCGAATACGTCTCTTCGGAGGTAACCAAGGGAATCGCTCAGGTCGGCCTGAACACCGGCGTGCCCGTCACTTACGGATTAATAACTTCGGATACGCTCGAACAGGCAATCGAACGGGCCGGTACGAAATCAGGTAATAAAGGATTCGACGCTGCTGTCAGTGCAATCGAGATGGCTAACCTGATGAAAAACATCGGGTAACAGCAGCTATTTTCCGGAACGGTGAAATTAAGGTTGCCGGTACTAATCGGTAACCTTATAAACCGTATCTCCTCTCCTTACCCTGTCGCTTACCTTCACGCCTACAGCTACGCCCGCTTTAGCTTCCTCCACATTCGCGTTATCGACTTGCATCGATTCCACGACCATTTCCATGTCTGTGGTGTGACCGACGATATGAATCTTATCGCCGACATTCAGCGTAGCTGTTAGCTCGATACCGGCTACTACCGGTCTGGCAAAGAAGTCTGATACTTTTCCAATCTCAATTTCAGGCATTATGGTACCCTCCTGAGTAATATTTTGCGTAATAAACCACCCGACTTGCCGTATGACAAGTATATTCCATACCATTTTTCAAATCAAGATTGTATGTATAAATCTTTGACACAACACTACCCTTCACCTATAATGAGTGCGTAAGTATTTCCGGAGGCTGCGAATTTGACACAGGAAAGAGCCGCAGAAGTAAATGAAAACCAGGAAGCGGAAATCCAGCGCCTTAATCAGCGCCTTGATATACTCGACGACCGTCTGGATAACATAGACTCCATGGTTTCGGCGGTTGCCGAGAGGGTTATGAGCCAGCTGGTTACCGTTATCATCACCTGTCCTCACTGCGGCAAGGAAGTCGAAGTAGCTGTCGTCGGAAGCCAGAAACCGAGGCGGTAATATTACATCCTTTCCGACCCGTAAAATGTACCGCTGAATACATAAGTTCAGCGGTATTTATATTATAGAACGATAATTTTCTGGAAAGCTCAGGAAGATGCTGCAACTTATAATAATAGCCGTATATTTCGTCGGGATGATTGCCCTGGGAATCTGGAGCCGCAGGAATTCGCGTGAAGCCGATGATTTCTACGTTGCCGGCAGAAAGGGCTCTACACTCTTTATCACAGGTTCTCTACTTGCCACGATAATCGGCGGCTCGGCGATTATGGTCTCCAGCAGTCTGGGCTTTACCCGCGGACTTTCCGGTATCTGGTGGCTGCTGGTAGGAAGCATCGGTCTGATAGTCCTGGGCATATTTCTCGCCCGTAAGGTCAGAGAATTCGGACTTTATACCCTGCCTGAAATGATTGAAAAGCAGTATGATAAACGGGTCGCGTTTGCCGGCTCGGTGCTGATAGTAATCGCCTGGATAGGAATTATCGCCGCCCAGATTATAGCCGCCGGAAGTATAATGGGTGTGCTCGGAATCGGCAGTCCCACTCTCTGGATGGTGGTATTCACGGTTGTTTTCGTGGGATACACAATATTCGGCGGGCAGCACGCTAT
>CAZIYN010000216.1:0-3874 GCA_964543495.1 uncultured Dehalococcoidales bacterium
AGATTTCGTCGCCCATTCCCGGGTTAAGAACGATTACACAGGTATCGGCGATACTGACGATGTCCACTTCTCCCTGCCCGGATCCGACGGCCTCCACGAATATAATATCCTTCCCCATGGCGTCCATCACGTGGATGGTATCGGCTGTAGCCTTTGCAAGTCCGCCCTTCCATCCTCTCGAGGCAAGGCTTCGGATAAATACCTGCTCGTCCACGCCCTTGCCCTGCATCCTTGCCCTGTCCCCCAGCACGGCGCCGCCGGTGTAGGGGCTGGTTGGGTCTATCGCGACCACGCCTATGGAAGAATCCATCGTCTTCCTGAAATGTTTCACCAGAGTGCCGATAAGCGTGCTCTTGCCCGTGCCAGGAGCGCCGGTAATGCCGACGACGGATGCCCGTCCGGTGTGGAGGTAGATTTCCCCCATTGCCGCCACGGCATCAGCCGTTTCATTCTCGATATCCCGTATCAGCCTGGCAGCCGCCAGGATATCGCCCTCGAGCACCTTTTTTATCAGTTCCGATGCCATCTCCGCCGCTCCCCCACTGTTATCACTCTGTCATTGCGAGGAGACCCGTCTTGGGCGGGACGACGAAGCAATCTCTATTAACTTGTAAGATTGCCATGTCCGCGCTCGGCTGAGCTCACGCTGAAGCCCTCTGGCGGACTCGCAATGACATGTGGTTTAACTATTCCCGTACTTCTCGCGCAGGTCTTTCTTCAGGATTTTACCCATCTGGTTGCGCGGCAGTTCATCGGTGAAAACCACCGACCTAGGTCTCTTGAAGCTGGCCAGGTTGGCGCGGCAGTACTCCATAATTTCCTCGGCGGTAACTTCCACACCCTTCTTTGCCACCACCACAGCCAGAGGCACTTCTCCCCATTGTTCGTCGGGCACGCCGATTATAGCACCTTCGTCTACCTTGGGGTGGGAGAGTAGTACACCCTCCACTTCCTCCGGAGAGATATTCTCTCCGGCGCGGATAATCATATCCGTTGCCCTTCCGGCGAGGAAGAAGTAACCGTCCTTGTCCATATAGCCCATATCGCCGGTGTGGACCCAGCCGTCTTTATCGATTGTTTTATCGGTCTTTTCCTCGTCCTTCCAGTATCCGCTCATCACGCGGGGTCCCCGGGCGACGATTTCTCCGACTTCGCCCACGGGCAGGTCGTTTCCGTCTTCATCTATAATTTTCATCTCCACGTCGGACATCGGTTTGCCGATTGAGGAGAGCCTCTTCAGTTTCCGTACAATTTCCTCCTCAGTCCCGGTAAGATTGTGGTCTTCCGGGCTGAGAGTGGTGATGGTGGAAGCCGTCTCGGTCTGCCCGAAAGCATTTATAAAGCTCACGCCGGGGAAAAGTTCCACGGCTTTCTTGATAACTTCCAGAGGCATAGGAGCGGCGCCGTAGGTGATAACCCTCAGGCTGGAAAGGTCGTAATCACTGAATTTCGGGTGGTCTATCAGCATCTTCAGCATCGTCGGCACCATCATCGCCCGGTTAGCCTTCTCCGCCTGCACCAGTCCCATCCACTCCTCGGCTTCGAACTGCCGCTCCATCACCAGGGTGCGGCCGCCGTATATTGCCGCCATCATTGCCTGGATTCCGGCAACGTGGTACAGCGGAACGGTGAGGATGTTGCCTTCGTTAATATCCGGGTCGGCGGGGCTTACATTCTCGAGGACGTATATCGCGAAGCTGTTGTGGGATAGCATAACGCCCTTGGGGAAGCCGGTGGTGCCGGCAGTGTACATGAGTATGGTAGTATCCTCGTCGCCGATATCTGTGAAAATATCGTCCGGGCTGGCCGAGGCGATTATATCCTCGTAGTCCAGCATTCCCTCGGCGGGACCGTCCAGTGAGATGTAATTCTTCACCGTTTTCAGTTCCGGCTTGATGGAATTGATAAGGTCGACATATCGTTCTCCGACCAGTATGGTCTCCGATTCGGAACTGTTCAGCATGTATGAAAGTTCGTTTCCTTTAGCTCTGAAGTTGAGCGGGACGTAGATAGCCCCGACTTTCGCTACGGCAAAGTAGACTTCCACGCACTGGTTTGTATTTACCTGGAGCATGGCTACCCTGTCGCCCTTTTTCACTCCGAGCTCCATCAGAGCGTTGCCTATTCTGTTCACCCTCTCGTTAAGCTGGCTGAAAGTATACCTTTTCCCTTCGAAAACGATGGCATCCTTGTCCGGGCATATTGCGCTGGATATCATCAGGAATTCCGTAGTGTTCATAGATTCTTTCCTCCTCTAATTTATCCTGCTTTTTCATAATAACGGGTTTTCTTTCCCCGCATTTCTGCCGTTTTTAAGTTGTCGCCAGTCTGCCGGCCAGGTTTACCTCGAGTTCCAGTCCTTGTTCCAGGCTCAGGTCGAGTCCGCGCATAACGGCCTGCTTGGCATAGCTGACCGCCGTGGCGTCATAGGATTTTATCTTATCGGCGATGTTTTCCGCGGTCGGCATAAGCTCGTTCCTGGGTACAACCTTATTGACCAGCTTCATCCTGAGTGCTTCGTCCGCTTTAACCCACCTTCCGGTAAGCAGCATATCGAGGGCGTGGGATCTGGATATCGTCCGGGGCAGGGTCTGACTTCCCCCGGCGGCGGTAATAATCCCGAGTCCCATTTCGGGAGTGCCGAACTGGGCGTCTTCGGAAGCAATCCTGATGTCGCAGCACATCGCTATCTCCACGCCGTCTCCCAGTACATACCCGTGCATGGCGGCGATAACCGGCTGGGGAAGGCTCAAAAAAACTCCCCAGACATCGCGTTCCCAGCGCACCTGTCGGGCGATTACCGGAGAGGGAGCCGTCAGGAACTCGCTGAGGTCGGCTCCGGCGCAGAAAGCTTTCTCACCGGCTCCGCTGACGATTACCACCCTGACCGCGGAGTCCGCCTTTGTCGCCTGAAGGACCTGGTAAAGCTCATCCCTCATCTTTATACTGTAGGCATTCAGGGCCTGGGGACGGTTCAGGGTTAGATAAGCCGTCCCGTCCCTGATTTCATAGATTATCGTCTCAAAACCGTTCATAATATTTTCATTTGTCATTCCGGACTTGGTCCGGAATGACAGCCTATTTCCTCAGAAGCTCAATGCTTCTATAAAGTGAGGAATTTATCTCTATATATTCCTTAATTTAATAAGTTCGGTAAGTTCATCAGGAAGATGGTCGATTCCTCCGAACTCCTTGACCGGTATTGATATGATTTTTGCTTTTATCTCAGGTTTAACCTGCGAAATCGTCATTTCATCCAACCCACCGATACTTGCGCAGTCATCTTCTATGAGAATGTCCGGAATTGCACTTTCAGTAACATCCCCATACGTTTGTCCGGTGTGGCGAAACATTAAATGCCCTTCGGGGAAGTCGTATTTTTTCAACACCCCTTTTATTAATTCGACTTCGCCAAGGCTTCTTCTTGAAGTCAGATAGACGATTACAGCTCCTCTTTCCTTCCAGGTTTTTAATTTTTCTACCGCTCTGTTTATAGGCACATAGGAAGCCCAGTCATATATACTTTTCCCCTTCTCTTTAACCTGTATGCTTCTCTCTTCCGCTGTGCGGCCTATCCCGCCGCGGTGCATTATTATTGTCCCTTCCGTAAAAACCATTATCTTCATAATGATTCCCGGATTTTTATTCTCCCTTGAACCCGGGTGTCCTTTTCTCAAGGAAGGATTTTATACCTTCGGTCCTATCTTCTGTCGTATGAATCAGGAAATAGAGGTCGCCTTCAAGGCGGAGCCCCTGCTCCAGGGTCATATCCAGCCCCTTATTTACCGCCTCCTTGACATACCGCAGGCTGATAGGTGCCTGAGTTGCCATTTTCTTTGCCAGGGCTTCCGCTTCTGAAGCCAGCTCCTTTTGG
>CAZIYN010000217.1:0-3786 GCA_964543495.1 uncultured Dehalococcoidales bacterium
AGCTATCGGTGTAGCGTGTAAAGGCCCTTCGAATATGTATATAGGGGGCGGAGGACTCCATTGCGGCAATGGTGCCCACCCCTTTGCGAGCATGGTACACTCATCGTGGTCTGTTGTACCGGATTTTAAATATTGCAACTATGCCCTTTACTTCGGAGCCAGCAAGGGACACGGCTCCGGCCACTCTGCCATGATAACTGCCAGACAGGCGGCGGAAGCCAGGCTCAGAGGGATGAAAATGGTCGTATTCGACCCTATCTGCAATTTCGCCGCGGGCAAAGCTACCGAATGGGTACCGATAATTCCAGGCACGGATGGTGCAGTAGCGCTCGCCATGTGTAATATCATAATTAATGAATTGGGTATCTATGATGCCCCTCATCTCAAACTGAAGACTAACGCACCCTATCTTATCGGACCCGATGGTCACTATGTGAGAGGAAAACCGGGTTCCCAGAGGCCAGCAGGCGAAAGAGAGCCGGGAGAATCCATGCTTGGAGCATTCATGCATAACATACACTTTCTGGGCGAAGATGAAACAAGGAAGCCGCTGGTCTGGGATAGTGTGGATAGCAAACCTAAAGAGTATGATGATCCTACTATCAAGGACTATGCTCTCGATGGCGAGTACGAATTCGAGGGTATAAAATGCCAGCCGGCTTTTCAGCTCATTAAGGAGCACATCAAGCAGTACACGCCTGAGATGGCTTCCGAGATAAGCACTATACCAGCGGAGACAATAAAAAGAATTGCCACCGAGTTCGCACATGCCGCTCAGATAGGCAGTACTATTACTATAGATGGTCAGCAACTTCCTTTCAGACCTGTATCAGCGATTATATTTCGTGGTGGAGAAGGCCACGCTAACTCTCATCACACGTGTTTCGCTATCGGGCTGCTAAATGCCATTGTAGGTGCTCAGGACGTGCCCGGCGGTACACTGGGATGGCCGGCCAGGAGTCTTGGCTATCCCGATACTGATAAACTTCACTGGAAGTCTCCCTGGAAAGGTTTCGATGGACTTCTAGAGACAGATAACTACGGTCCGGGCAGCGCTACAGGAATGCGCGGGGAATGGCCACTGCACCTGCCCGAGAAACGTCAGGAGTTGTCTTTAACAGACATTTTCCCGCTCGCACCTTTTACCTTTACATTTACTTCTAGTGACCAGGAAGAGCTCTGGGAAAAGGCTGGAGTATCACACCGAATTGAGATGATTCTGGACTGGGGTTGTAACTATATTATGAGCGTTGCTAACCGGGAATCAGCCGCCGAGGCTCTGAAAAAAGTACCCTTTATTGTCGTCTCCGAGTTATTTAATACCGAACTCACCGAGGGTTTCGCCGATATCGTCCTGCCTGATGTCTGCTATCTTGAACAGGATAGCTGGTATGAAGGTATAAAAATAAATTTCAACTGGGCACCGGGACTTGAGGACTGGTGCTTCCATGTCTTACAGAAAGTAGTAGAGCCCCAAGGTGAGCGGAGAGCTTACGACGATGTTCTCAGAGAGATAGTGGAAAGAGCAGGAATCGAACGAAAAGAGCTAAATGATGCCCTTAATCGCAGCCTTGGATTAACGGGAGACAACAGTCTGGGTCCGGATGAAGAAGCAACCGGGGTTGCAGTCGGAAATAAGATAATTAAAACCTGGTTCGGTCCAGAATATGACTGGGAATGGTTCACGAAAAACGGTTTTATCCGCTGGCAGAAGAAGGTGGAAGAGGCTTACTGGCGCTGGTTTGTCGATGCCAGAGTTCCTGTATATCTGGAATATATGCTGGAGATTGGCAAGAGAGTTGGTGATATCTGTAAGGAAACAAACCTTGAAGTAGATATAAGCCAGTATACTCCTCTTGTATCCTGGTTCCCCTGCCCACCTCACCAGAAGAAGCAGGGTTACGACCTGATCTGCTATTCATACCGGGATACGCTGCATACCGGCTCTCATACCATGGAGCAGCCGTGGCTGGATGAGGCAAGCCGGATGAATCCCTATACGTATAACATCACCATGAATATCGAAACAGCAAAGAAATACGGTATTAAAGACGGGGATATTATCGAGGTTGAGTCAGTGGTCGGACGTAAAGTCCAAGGGACAGCCAAGCTTATGTCCGGACAACACCCTCAGACAATTGGGATTGCTACCTGCAGCGGACATTGGGCAAAGGGCTTACCAATTTCTAAAAACAAAGGTACTAACTACGACATGTTGATGGAAATAGACCTTCAGCATGTCGATCCGGTCTCTTTTAACATTGAGACTGCCACACGAGTCACAGTAAGAAAGAAATGAAATTATATATTATGCATAGGAGAGAGAGATGAGATGGGGAATGGTTATCGACCGTAAGAGATGCATTGGCTGTTATGCCTGTATGGTCTCATGTAAACAATCGCACGCGCTGCCGCCGGAAGTCTTCTGGAGCAGGGTAATAGTGTCCGAGTCCGGTAGTTATCCAACGGTTACCAAACAGATATTACCCGTTCTATGTAATCACTGTAAGGAAGCAGCCTGTGTCGATGCCTGCCCTACGGGGGCGACAGCCAGGAGAGAGGATGGCGTTGTATGGGTTGATGCTGACAAGTGCGTCGGATGTCGATATTGTTTAATCGCCTGTCCCTACCAGATGCGTACATATCACACGGACAAAAAGAAGGAATACTGGCCGGGGCAGGGACTGACCGAGCTGGAGCGCTTCGGCAGGGAGGTTTTCTATCCCATTGAGCCTAATACGGTTATCAAGTGCACCTTCTGTATGGACAGGATTGACGAAGGAAAGAGTAAAGGACTGGAGGTCGGCATCGACAGGGATGCCACTCCGGTTTGTGTCAATGCCTGCCCGGTTAAGGCAAGGACATTCGGAGACCTGGACGACCCGAACAGCAACGTCTCCAGGTTGATTAAGGAGCGCAGGGGTTACCAGCTTCATCCCGAGCATGGTACCGAACCATCTGTATATTATATTGATTAATAATCTAAGATAATAATTTATTGATACAACGTTATATTCGATATCTAATAAGGAGTAATCGTATGGCTACGCAACAGAAACCTTACGAATGGATGGTCAAGTATACACCACAGAGAGAATGGATAGAAGAAAAGGGAGTGCTTGTCTGGATAACGGAAGTGCTGACCTCTCTCGGCGCCGGTCTGTTCCTGGTCTCACTGTTCCTCAATAACCTGGTAGGTATGGTTGCCGGGTACCTCATTATCGTGGTCCTGGATATTCCTTTACACCTTCTCGATTACGGTAAACCTTTCAGATTCTGGCGGACTATCGTCCCTTTCACCTCCGCCTGGAAAACCTCCTGGTTCGCCAGGGGAGTTACCCTTACCGTAATATACTCCGGAGTCGCCTTCATACAAATGTGCCTGTCCTACTGGTTTCCAGGAACGGGCTGGGAGATAGCCTTTAAGGTACTGTCGGGTATCTCCGCCTTTATGGTAGCTATCTACAGCGGCTTTATCATGAATTACTGCCGGAGCGTACCTTTCTGGAATTCGGCTCTCCTGCCTATCCTGTCCGTATCAAACGGGCTCTGCGACGGACTGTTCCTGCTTATGGCAGTGGGACTGGCGGGAGCCAGCTTGAACCTGTCACTGGTTACTACAGCCGGACTGGTGCTGCTAATCGTCTCCATCCTGCTGATGCTTATCTTCCTCTGGAGCCAGACTTACACCTCGGAAACTTCCAGACAATCGGTAATGATGCTGGTCCGCGGTCCCGTTGCACCTGTATTCTGGGTCGGGATAGTTGCCCTCGGTATGATTGTGCC